>JAQBTX010000060.1 GCA_027624795.1 bacterium
AT
Organism: bacterium; assembly: GCA_027624795.1. Taxonomy (GTDB): domain Bacteria; phylum Patescibacteriota; class Microgenomatia; order UBA1406; family GWC2-37-13; genus UBA1450. The sequence continues at coordinate 3 of JAQBTX010000060.1, forward strand.
CTCTCTCCTATGTCCCACGCGTAATATCACAATTTATCTCTCACCAAATACTTCATCATGAAAAAAGACATCGCCATTTTTATACTCATTTCGAGCTTTTTGAATACTGTTAATATAGTCTTTGTTGTTTAATGCAATCAAATCTTCTAAAAGGTTCAAAATAGTAAATATATTCATATGTTTATGTTAACGATGAAATGTACAGAATATCAAGAAGAATGTTACTCCCCACTCCCATTTTCACCCAAAATAATTTGCTGAGTGGTATCATATAGCTATGAATCCTCTAGAGAAAAGTGATGTGTTATTTCAAACTACCGATGTATTGGGCCGTCAGATCAGTACCACGAAGCAATATTGGGATAAGATTATGCTCATAAAGCACAGAGAGCTCAATACTAATATCCAGGAAGCGATCGATGTTCTTGAAAATCCAGACGAGGTACGCGAAAGCAACCAAGACGCACATATTTCTTTGTTTTATAAAATGATCAATCAGAAACAAATGGTTATTGTGGTAAAATATATAGGAAATAGAGGATTTATTGTTACTATGTATAGAACCTCTAAACAAAAACAAAAAGGAGATTTATTATGGCAAAAACAGTAACGGTAAAAAAAACATCAGATAAAGTCAAAATCTATTTTGACCCAATAGGGAACACTATGAATATTTGGTGGGGAGATCCCGCCGATGCTTACGTGGCAGAAGAAGTGGATTCTATGGATAGAAATGATGTTATTATCAAAGATAAAAAAGGAAACCCAATAAGTATAGAAATGATCGGCATATTGCCACAAGAGCTTAACATTTCAGATCAAATGGCTCAATTCGGGGAAGATCCAAATACACCACATATTCTTCAAGGGTAAATAATTTTTGACTCCCCAATCCCAAAGTACCAGATGAGTATCTCCTCATATTCCATTTCTACTGTAAAACTCAATACCATTTTCTTTTATGGTTTCTTTGATAGATGAACCCGTCAACCTCGGGGGTTGACAATCTTGCCACGTCAACCTAAAAGTCCATAGAAGGCCACTTCTCTTCACCCATAAATCTCTCTCCTATGTCCCACGCGTAATATCACAACCTCATTTGACATATGCTTTACCTTTTGATATTATGTAAAGCATATGCAACAAATACAAAGCTCACAAATGAGCCCAAAGTACCAGACGAGTATCCCGTCATACATCCGAAAAAAACTTAATTTAGAGCCGGGGGATAGGATTAATTGGAGAATCATTTATCGTAATAATAAAGCTATAGCCATAGCAGAACCAACATCAAAAAACTGGTCTCAAGAGACACGGGGACTGGGAAAACATCTATGGGAGCATATTGATATTAAGTCATATATCAACGCATTACGAACTGAATGGGAACCAACAAAATAGGTAATTTTGAGAAAAAATTGCTATCTGCAAAAAAAGTTGGTCTTGATTCCATGATATTTTTATATCAATTTGCAGATCATCCTTTGTATGCACCGCTCACAGTCAAAGTTTTTCAGCTTCTTGAGGCCAAGAAGATTCAAGCCGTTACTTCTACCATTACCATTGCTGAGGTATTTGTTCGAGCCGAAGAAGTAAAGGATGAGGCAACCATCTTTGCCTACGAACAAGTTTTTGCATCACTTCCATCTCTTTCTATTATTCCTCTAGATACACCGCTTGCCAGACTTGCTGCAAAAATACGTGCGCAATACCCAAAGATTCGTCTTCCCGATGCGATTCAAATATCTGCTCCTCTTTATACACAGTGCCCATTGTTTATTACCAATGATAAAAAACTCAATATTACAGAGCTTGAGATGTTATATCTTGATGATTGGGTAGAAGAGTAGGGAAGATATTTTCACTTCCCATTTCTACTATAAAACTCAATACCATTTTGTTTTATGGCTTCTTTGATAGATTTTTTAAGAAGAGTATCGATATTATAAGATTTTAGTGACCGCACAGTGGAATTTCCAGTATTTTGTAGCTGTTGTGGAATTGGTATTTTTTATGGGAGCGTCGTTGATACTTTTTCTCGATATCCGAAAGATAATTCTGAAAAAAAGATATTTTGATTACCGATTGGGAATCAATCTCTTTTCGTGGGTAAATCTACTTGTTCCCACACTTACCGGGACACTGACTGCTATACCTCGTTATTCGCTCATGTGCATATCTATTTATTTCTTTTTGAGTGAGATAAAAAGTACTGTTTTAAAAACCATACTCTTATTGATTTTTGTGCTTTTGCACGTCCTTTTCCTTGGTCTCTTTATTCAGGGGTATTATGTGACCTAGGTAGTTATACTTCCTTTATCTCTCCAAGAAGCCGCAAAATGACTTCTTTTTTATAGCGTCTGTCGCCACGGGAGTTTATACGAATAGCAGGTAATTTTCCTTTTTTACCCCAGCGTTTTATGGTGAGTGCGGAAACACGGAGAAGTTCTGACACTTCTCGGATAGTCATGAGATCGGGTAAGTTACTAAGAGTTATAGTGGGTTTCTGTTTGGATGTGTCCGACATAGTAAAGGGATTATACGAAGTGCATTTAAGAATGTCAAATGAGGAAATAGTTTGCTAATATTGATGTATACATCTTATTATTGTAAACTAAATGGTATATATAATATGAACCACTCAATATTACTGAAGAAAATATATTCATATTTCTTTCTTGCATTTATTGTGGTGGCGCCTTTTGTGTTTGGTGCAGGGGATGTGCGTGCTGCAAGTCTAAAGATGACTAATGTCAGCTTTTCGTGTTCCAGTACAGATACTGCTACTGCTACATGGGATGCCGATTTAGCATCGGTAAAATATTCTTTGCGGTTATATAAACAAGGCGGTCCGTGGTCTGGTTGTATAAACGTAAACGACGATGGCCCGGGAGAAGCATGTTTAGATAAGTACGTGAACTCCAAACCGAAACCTCCACAACATCCCACTTCACATACTTTCACAATAGACCCAAATGGAACCTATGATTTTTGGATGCATTCACGCGGACTTGACGGCAGCTGGAGCGATGGAGTAAGGGTAAATGGTTTGAGGTGTGGACCCACCCCAACCCCCGGAGTTCCTCAGATTTGGTATACAGAGGAGCGACTTGGCGGGGGAGTGCAGCTTGCAAGCGATGCAAGAGTAGATATATATATTCCAAATGGTACTTGTTCATCAAACATCTTCAATTCTATACAAGTACAAAATACATCAGGAAATGCATTGGGAACAATGAAGTCATATTCAAAATATCAGACATATACTACATCAGATACGTCTCAAAGCAGACAGAGCTGTTGGCAGGGAAGTTGGGGGACACCAGGAACTGCAAATTATATGTCTGGAGCATTCTACCGAATGTGGGGAACCAAGGGATATTTCTGTTCATATTCTCATAAGCGATTATCAGACCCTGTAAAAATATCTGTTCCCGGATCGGGGACCTCAAGCAGTATCAACTTGTGTGAAAATCTAACGGTTGCAACAACAGGCACAATTACCGCAGGTCAAGACATCGTTCTTTCCTTTGCTCTTCCCACAACGCCACAAGCGGGATCATGTAGTAGGGTTGCAACAATCAACGGGATAAACACAAACTACGGCTTACTTTCGGTTCCACCCTCAGGAGGAAGTGTCAATTCACCAAACACTGATGGACTTATGCGCTATACCAAAGATGGAAACACAGCAAAGACAACCGTGCGATTCACAAAGAGTGGTCAATACAATCTGCAAATGGGTTGTCAAGAGAATGGAAATGATACAACAAGTATCCGCACATCATCCAATTGGTTACGAGTTGATGTACAAGCGGCACCAACCAATACTCCCGTTCCACCAACCAGAACCCCCACGCCTACCCCCACACGAACCCCAACACCAGTACCACTTGCAGATCTTGCAATCACGTCACTAACGGTGAGCCCATCATCTCCAAACGTGGGCCAGGGAGTGACCATCTCATACTCTGCACGAAATCTCAGCGGTTCAACTGTTGCAGGAAGACGAATCAGAATATACATTGATCCAGTAGGTAATCCAGCTATGCCTGCAACTACAGCATGGAAGGAGTCGGCTACAGGTATTGCATGGCCTGTAGGAGATACTCAATCTGGAAGTTGGACACATACATTCACTGAAGCTAAAACATACCAAGTGTATGCGAAAGTCGACCCGCTCAATGTTATAGCCGAATCCAATGAGAATAATAATTTACAATATTTAGGAGTTGTTGTAGTAGCTGCACCAACCAATACCCCCATACCACCTACCAATACTCAAACTCCAACACCAACTCCTACCCAGCTTCTCAGGCCCGATCTGATAATCACGAGTCAAAGTGTATATCCCAATCCCGCTACACAGTATGGCAATGCCACTCTTACCTTTACCGTCAAAAACGATCTGCGTCCCGCCTCTGGTACATTTACTGTAGCCATATCAGGAGGAGTAAGAGGACAACAGCCATGGAGCACAACCATATCATCAGACGGCATTGCCGGATTATATTCCAAGACGTTTACGCAGGAGTTGAACCCACAGTACGCAGGACAGTATACATTATCTATTGCCGTAGACTCAGAACAAGTGGTTGACGAATATGATGAAACAAACAATACGGTATTTTTGACCTTCAATTCGATAGCGCCAGCACCCACCAATACTTCAGTACCGGCTCCAACCAATGCCCCAACAAACACGCCAGTTCCATTACCAACTTCTACGCCGATTCCTCCCACCCCAACACCTGTTAAAACCAACACTCCTATT
>JAQBTX010000009.1 GCA_027624795.1 bacterium
AAGAATAAAAATTACGAGCAACAGATATGATATATCTCTGAAAAGTTTCCAAATAGGCCTAAAACCATATATTGAGGAAAATCCAGTTCCAGTTGCGGCATAGGTATCGGGTATGAATCCTGCATCCTGTAAAGATTGATTAACCCATGCCAAGCCAGATGCGGGTGGATTAGCATAAGGCACTGTTATCCATCCTGCCACTTTACCAAAGAGGCTGTTTCGAAAATTAATATCACCATCTTCAGGGGTCTCTGTACAAGCCTCTCCTATGGTTGCACAATACCATTCACGATATATCATAGGCTGAATTTTTCCTTTATTACTGGTGTCTTGAGATAATTGTTCAATATTTTCATATATCTGAAGACGCGCATTGTTAAGAGTCTTGCCCTGATCTATCTTAGGCCGATCCCTCTGTATAAAATAACCAAATAATAGTATTACTGCAGCAAATACCGTAAAAACTATTATCGCTTTTCGTATAAAGGAGAAGGTATTTTTGACTGTTCGTAATCCATATGAAAGTAGCGGGTTCATACTATCATTCTATATGAATTTTGGACCGAAAGTCAATCGTGTTACTGATTAGTAAGCTTCTTTGCGAAAGCGGATACGTGTAATAACAATACTATTTGCACCTTGTTCATAAATAAATATGACTCTAATCTTTCCTAATACTCTGAATCGATAGGTACCATAAGGAGATTTTGTTAATGTTTTAGCAAAACTCAGTGGGTCTGGAGATGAAAGATAGAATTTGATTTTTTCGATAATACGTTTTTGCTGAGATTTATCAACATGATGCAAGTCTTTAAGCGCACTTGGCGTAAAGGAGTAATCCATCATGAATTTATATCTGATTCAATTTCAGAAGAAGAAATAAGAGTATTATCTTTTTTAGCTTTTTTATACTCATTATGTATATCATTAATAAATGAAGGATCAGTATCTTCTATATCTTCAATAAGCATTTGTAATCGCGCGCGGGATACAGATGCAGCCGGCGCTATAATACCACGCCAATTCCCATCATCGATAATGGCAAATGATTGATTTCCAGATAGTGGTACTGGACTTTGTAGAGTATTCATAACTATAATGATATCACATCGTTACTGTTCTAACCACACCTGAGCTAAAGTCAACGAGAGATGAATTCATTTTCATACTGATGTGGTGCTTCTTCTGGCTTTAGCGATCGATAGTCTGTACGAAAATCTTTTATGCTCAACCCAAGCGATGCAATAAATTGGATGTAGTCTCGTTCAGCGACTTCCTTTTCATTTTTGTAATAAATGATAAATGTTCCCGATTTGGGGCGAAACTCAATGGTTGATTCATTTACAGACACAGGATATTCTAGGTTTGGAGAAACACTATAGGGTATGGTTGGGTATGGGGAAAATACTATTTCAGTAGGAATAGGAGTAAGATCGTCAACTAGTGAGGATTCGGGAGCTGGATTGGTATTCGTTCGAAGAAAAACCTGAATTAGTAAAATTAATAAGACAACCAAAACAGCAAGACCAATGATAGTTCCCTTGGAATGTCGTATAAAAAGTTCAAATATTTTCATAGTTATAAACTGCAATTATATGCAACAAATTCACAATAAGTTCTATTTCCAAGACGTGCATATCGAACAGTACAATTACCATAATAACTTCTTCCCGCACTTGTGTATGCTTGACTTGACCAATTAATATCTCCAGGAGCTGTTCCACTGTCATGTTTTAACTTTTCTGCAGCAGCAAAACTACTATCGAGCATATTGCATACATGTGGTGTATGGCTTATAGATTCATACTTGGTCATAGCATTGCCGTAACCTGACCACGCGTTGGGGCAGCTTTTTTGACATGAGGTTACACCCTGACTATTGGTCCAACAACATCTATTACAGCTCGTACTTCCTCTCTCATCAGTTCCCATGGTCATCTGCATGTGACCTGCAGCAGAGCAGGAATTCCATGGGCAATTAGGAATTCGCCCCCCAGGTTTAGTGTATGCTGCAATTTGCTCAGCAGTGTAATCATACGCAGTAGAATATTCAATATACGATATTGCATCCAAAACACATGGAGGTACCTTAACCTTGATACCAACGTAATCATAGAGTTGTTTTCGTGCAACAAAACTCTGATTTACTGTGTTTCCATTTGGAGTTTGACTGGGAATAGGTGATGGATTAAAAGGATTTTCTACTGGGGTCGGACTAATTGGTTGACTTGTAGTTCCACCCGTATTGGTAAGATCAATGATTGCCTCCACCATGCGCAAAGCTGAATTTGCTAATGATTCACTTTGGCTATTACCTTGATTTGTGGTACCATTTTGCGTATTATTTGTCCCCGATCGAGTGTTTGAGTCAGCTTTTGCATTAAATCTAGAAACTACATCACTCCCCGATATATCGGTTTCTCTTACACAATTACCCGGATCTTTCCAGTTATAGGCAACTACTCTATATTGAGTAGTATTACTCAATGTAATTGAAGGCTCCTTAAAAAGCTGAACTATGCCCACCCCGCCTGAAATATTCCAGTTTACCGGCAGTGGTCCACTTTCTGGGTCCTGCCCTGCCACGAGCTGATCCCCAGGAGTTTTGCTTGGATCAACAAGAGCGCATACGAGTGTGGGTGACTCATTGGTTGCAACCCGACATTTTCCTCCATTTATAAGTTCTGGATTTCCAAGAAGCGGGCACGCAGTTTCAGCAGCTTGTGATTGGGTTGTTTTGGCATCTTTATTGAGAGTTGTCATTACTAATGTAGCCACAGTCAGTATGGCAAAAAAAGTTAAAAATACCATAGCGTATATTTTGTTTCGTAATTTATTCATGTTCACAAAAACTTAATCCAAATGTTAGACCTACATATTCATTTTGTGCAGATTGTGGAATAAATTCATCTACAAATAACCTACAGGCATTTGCTTCATCTAATTGTAATTTTTGCAAGAATGATTGTTCTGCAAGACTTCTTGATTGTTCAAAATCATTTCCCTTTATAAATATCTTAAACTCCTGAATTGAATCATAGAATACAATTTGATATTGGTCGTTTTCAACTAATATAACATCTCCTGTGTCAGTAGTTCGCGCTGCAGTTTTTTTGAAATCTTTTACTGCTATGCCATCAAGTATGACATCACCCGGTTTAGGAATCGGAGTTGGGGGTTCAGTAGGAACTTCATGATCTGGAATGGGAGTAGGAAGTTTGGAATTGGTAAATGCAGTGGGGAATGGTGATGTTGGAATAATAGCTGTTGGTGAAGGGTTAGTATTAGTCTTTGAATCCTTCATAGATCTAATAAACGCAAATCCAATAAGAATAACTACTAGGACTACTCCCAAGGTAATAATGATCAATAGAACTCGTTTGTTGTTTAACATGCTTGATTTACCCTTTGTTTAAAAAACTTTAAATACTCGACTCCCGGATCAGGTTTTCCACTTTGTAATTGATAATGACCATAAATAGCTGACTTTGGAATACTGTACATTTGTATAAATTTACAAGTAAGTGCTACTGTTTTATCTGTCATAGTTATTAATTGTTCGTATCTCTTGGGATTTTGATTACGTTCAAGCAATACGCTATCAAAGTATGAGCCAGTAATTTCAAAATTGATCGATCCAACATTGCCATATTCCCCTGCACACCAACCTCTCTCTACTAAATCTGGATAATGATCAAGCATTTGTATTGTTGTATTTTCATCTATGGCAAATTGACATGATCGATCCCTCTCATTAAGTGTATTAAATGTAACTTGTGCGGAAGACCATCCGCCTGACCAGTGAATTACAATCATCCTGGGCTTGTCACAATCTAGATATCTATTTAAATGACTATATTGAGAGTTTGAGATATTCAGCTTACCTTCTGATGGGCAATTTGCTTGTTGGGTACCAGGGGATTTAGGTATTACTTTATTTGGATGTAAAGTTGGACTTGGTGTTGAATTAGTTGATGGGTTATTACTCACTCCTGTTGTGGGTTCAGTTACAGATCCACTTGTATTGGTAATATTAAGAATCGCCTCTATCATATTTACTGCAGATTGCTTTAAAGATTCATTTTGTGTGCTACCCGATACTGCCCCATACACCTCTATTGATTTCATAGGTGTCATAACAAGCACTAGGATGAAACATAGAAGTAATAGATTTTTGTTAATGATCATAGTGTTGACTTTTCAATAATACTTCCCCATAATGAATACATGGCCGGTATATTTGATTTTATAAAGAAACAGCCTGCGAATGCAAACCCAAACGATTCAGCTTTGCAGAGCAATACAGTTGCTACGGTAACCAATGCTCCCTCCGACTCAATACCTCAGTCTAGTACCTATAATGGCATAGGCTCACCTCCAAACGGCCAAAGCTACAATGGCATTGGTACACAACCTGCAATGCAAGTTCCGATTCCCGTGCAAAATCCTGACGTGATCTCTGCAGATAAACCGCCACAACCAATAAACGAATCAAAAAAATCTGACGATCAAGCACTTGCGGATGTAGGGAAATCTGTTGAGAAACCAAAAGAAAAAGATAAACAAATGCTTCAATCTCAGATATCTGATAGTAAAAGAACTGAGCTTGATGTGATGACACATTTAACCCAGCGATCAAATAAGGTATTTGTTGAAGCAAACAATAAAGCAAAAGCGCTTCAAAATGCGTTTGTAGATAGTGAACATCTGTTGCATGGACTGCTTACTGATAGTGAAATATATCGCATATTAGTTAGTTTGAAAGTTCAACCGCAGCAAGTTGAGCAAGAACTCGATAAAATATATAAGAAAGAATCAATACTTACTCCTCCACAAATGGCTCCGCGTATAAAAAAAGTGATTGAAACGTCACTTGTAGTAGCACGAAAGCTTGGGTTTGAATTTATTGCTCCAGAACACATTCTTCTTGCATTGTATGAAGAAGGTGAGGGAGTTGGGGCACGGATATTGGTAAAGCTTGGCCTAACCAAAGAAGCATTGAATAAAAAAATTACCGGAAAGGCAGAAGGCGTTACCGGAACGGGAGCCGCACAACAAGAAAAACAACAAAAGTCTGCACTCCAGCAGTTTACTATAGATCTTACTGCAAAAGCTGCTCGTGGAGAGCTTGATCCGGTGGTTGAGCGCTCAACAGTAATTGAGCGATTAGTGCATGTGCTTTCTCGAAGAATCAAAAATAATCCCGCACTTATCGGCGAGCCTGGTGTAGGAAAGACCGCCATCGTAGAAGGACTTGCGCAGCGAATTGTAAGTAAGCAAGTTCCAGAAACGCTTTTTAATAAAAAAATTGCTCAACTTGATTTATCATCAGTGGTAGCCGGCGCATCTCACCGAGGAGAGTTTGAGGAGCGAATGAAAGGTATTGTAGATGAGCTGAAAGCAAGCAAAGGGTCAATCATTTTATTTATCGACGAAATGCATACTATGATGGGAGCGGGAAGTGGCGATGGAGCAGTAGATGCGTCAGGGTTTATAAAACCCGCACTTGCTCGAGGTGAGGTCCAATTTATCGGCGCAACTACCATAATGGAATATCGTAAATACATAGAAAAAGATGGTGCGCTTGAGCGAAGATTTCAAACGGTAATGGTTCCTGAACCCAATGTTGAGTCAACCATAAAAATGCTCAAGGCCTCCCGAGATAAATATGAAGCATTTCATAAGGTAAAAATTCCCGATGAAGTGATTGATCTTGCAGTCAAGTTATCAAAGCGCTACATAGGTGACCGATTCCTACCAGATAAAGCTTTTGATCTTATGGATGAAGCAGCAGCTGCAGTAAGGCTCCCCCTCATATCACTTCCTGAAGAAATAAAATCACTGGAAAATCGCATTGCACAACAGCAACAAGAACTAAGAGAAAATGAGCAACAGGGTGAAAAAGTAAAAGCACGAATTATCCGCTCTAAGTTAGATGAGGTTCAGAAGACTCTTAATGATAAAAAAGAGGAATATTCATTAAAAAAAGCACAGACAACTACCCAAGTTTCCCCACAAGCAGTAAAAGATATTGTGGCAACCATGACGGGCATTCCGTTATCTAAAATTGGCACGTCAGAAGGTGATAAGCTTGTGAAACTTGAAGATATCATTCATAAGCGCATGATTGGACAAGAGCGTGCAGTAACGTCGGTTGCTCAAGCGGTACGACGTGGTCGTGCTGGTCTTAAGTCAACCAAGAGACCAATTGGAAGTTTTGTATTCCTCGGTCCTACGGGAGTAGGAAAAACAGAACTCGCCAAATCATTATCAGAAATATTGTTTGATGATGAAGATGCCATTATACGATTTGATATGACGGAGTATATGGAGCGTCATGAGGTAGCAAAACTACTAGGTCCTCCTCCTGGATATGTTGGTTTTGAAGAAGGTGGCAAACTTACCGAATCTGTTCGAAGAAAACCGTATTCATTAGTTCTTTTTGATGAAATCGAAAAAGCCCACCCAGACATATTTAACATACTACTGCAAATTTTAGACGATGGAAGACTTACCGATAATAAAGGACGAACTATATCATTCAAAAATACCGTAGTTATTTGTACTTCAAACATCGGTACTGGACTTATCCAGGAAGATCTGATGAAGACTGGTGCATCAGAAGTGACCGAACCAAATGTCATTTCAACTTATGTTTTTACTCCACGAGGAAGAGAACTTCTTACGATTGGCAATAAATACTTTGAACGAGAAAAATCCACTCCATGGGCCACTCATCCTATTTCGGAATATTTTGCCGGACAAAAAGCAATGGGAAAAGAAGTATTTCCAACTTTTGGATATGACACCCATGGGATATCTTCTAAAGGGGTAGAGATCATCACAAAAGGAAGCACTTTATTTACTCGAAATGCGACTACCGCTAAAGAGTGGAATGTAACCAATCTTATAGACTATTTCAAAGATAATGTAGTGATAAATGCATTACCCGATGCTCCTGATGAGCAGCTTCCCACAATCCGTATTAAAACCTATGCATTTAGCCCCGATGGCTTGGAAGTCATAAGCTACAAAGATCGATATTGGAAAAGAAAAGAAGGCACAACAGATTGGGAAACAGGAATACTTAATGAATATTTTGCACAAAGTAATACTGATATGAAAGGATATCCCGTAACCCATTGGGATATTCACACCTTTGCACCAACAGGACGCGAAATAATCGTTTCAGCGGGAGATGTGTGGTATCGCGAATCAGCTACAACAGCGTGTACAAAACAAACTTTAAGTGAATATTTTGGGAAAGATGTTCCTCTCGAGGAAGAAAATGAAGAAAAAGCCAAGACTGAAGAGCAGATTGATGTCAAAAAATACCAAGTGATTAAAGATAAAGTGATGAATGAGCTTCTGAAATTTTTCCGTCCAGAGCTTGTGAACAGATTTGATGAAGTGATTGTATTTGAACCGCTCAAATATGCTCACATGATAAAAATAGCAGGACTTCAACTAAAGAGTTTAACTAAACTTCTTGAAGAGCAAGAAATTGGATTTTCACCCACAGAGGAAGCTATAAAGGAAATTGTTCGTTCTGGTTTTGATCCGGTATATGGAGCTAGACCACTACGACGTGCCATTCAGCGACTGGTTGAAAACCCCATTTCTGAGATGATCATTGCTCAAAAAGTAACAGCAGGAGATCTTATCATTCTTGATTTTGATGGAGATGAATTTATTTTCAATACAGAAAAATCATCAGCACGACAGGAAAGCTCGTCAGATTCAAAAGCACCAGTAATGAAGCAAGAAGACTTCATATGTAATGCGTGTCAAAACACATTTACTACTATGACCAGTTCTCATGCAACGCCTATTTGTTCTAAGTGTGCATCTAAGAATTTGAGACCTTCAGCAAATGATCAAACATCCATACCGCCTCAACCTATGAGTGCACCTCTTGATACCAATCAAGGAGCACAACAAATGCAGCCAATAGCGGTATAATAAGTGCTATGAACTACACACCACTTGACATTGATCACGCAAAAAAACAACATACGGTCCGCTCAAAGAGCACGATATTATTTGTGATCATAGCGATTCTATCATTTATTGTCATGGGTCTTCTGGTTTATATATTGATGCAAAACTCAGCATGAGTAATCTATTAGCTCAGCCTCTTTTAATTCAACCAGCAGGCATAGGTACTTCTTCACCTGTTTCTATACTTGGTCCATTAGTTCGCATAACTACTATTGGAGATTTAATAACTAAACTTACTGTATTCCTATACCCCTTTGCATCGCTTATATTATTTTTTGTTCTCATACTTGGTGGATATGATATTCTTATGTCGCATGGCGATCCGGAAAAGATAAAATCAGGAAGACTCAAGATGACTGCGGGAATCGTAGGGTACGTTCTTTTGGGATTATCTTATCTCATCTCACGTATTCTTGGATATATATTTGGAGTAGGTGGAGAATTGTTGTAGCTTACTTTTTATAGGCATTGATGGCCTTTTCGTAGTTTTCAGGATCACCTACATCAAACCATGAGCCTTCAGATACAAAACCATTTACTTCTTGCTTATCTATAAGTGAGCGTATGACATCTTCAAGGGAAAACTTCTTTTTGTCTTTGGGAAAATATGAAAAAAGTTCTGGCTCACATGCATATATACCACAATGTATAAGATGACTTTTTACTCCAGGCTTATCGGTATGGGGGTAAAATTTTTTGAGCTTTGTACCTTGTAATTTTATTTGGCCAAATTCAGTTGGCTTATCACTCGTGGTAAGAGCTACAGTTGCAACAGCACCTTGTTCTTTGTGAAAGTGTATAAAGTCACTGAATGAAAATTGGGTAAGAATATCTCCGTGAATAATCAAAAATGTATCTCCCTCGAGCTGTTTTTTAAGCCGTGCTACGGCGCCCCCCGTTTGTAGATCAGCTGTCTCTTCCATATAGTCGATATTAACTCCCCATTTTGAACCATTACCAAAGTGCTTTTTTATTTTATCTCCCAAATAAGACAATGCAATGATAATATCGTGAATGTTATTTTTTTTAAGCTCCAAAATAAGGTGTTCCAAAATAGGCACGCCATTTACCGGCAACATTGCCTTGGGAATTTCATAGGTATACGGTCGCATTTGAGATCCTTGGCCACCTGCAAGAATGACTGCTTTACTTACGGTAGATTGAGTATATTGTGTTGCAATGTACTCAATAGCATGCGAGCGGTTACGAATTTTCTTTTTATCAACAAGAGCATCGATTTTACTAAGAAGCTTTGTATTGAGTGTAATGGTTATTCGAGATCTACGCATGAATGGATTCATTTTAGTGCAGACATTGCTTTTTGTCAAAAGACTTTCTATAATACATACAGTAGATACATATATCATGAGCATATCCGTTTAATGCGGGCTTTTTTTACCTATGATTTTTAATCCACAAGAACCACCAATCGTAATATCCATAGGGGGCTCACTTCTTGTTACTGAAGATGGTGTAAATGTACTTTTTCTTAAACAACTCAATGCATTTATGAGAAAATATATAAAACGCGGTAAGCGTTTTTTTTTGGTCGCTGGAGGGGGAATCACCGCCCGAAGATATAGAGATGCCGGCAAATCGGTAATCGGAGATTTGTCAGATAGAGACCTCGATTGGCTTGGCATTCATGCAACGCGCTTAAACGCACATCTTCTTCGAACTATTTTTGAAGATATTGCCCATCCTCGTATCATAGAAAATTATGATAAAAAATTATCTAATTGGCATGAACCACTCGTTATTGGCGCTGGATGGAAGCCAGGCTGGTCTACTGACTACGATGCAGTTATACTTGCCAGAGATTATGGTGCAAATCTTATAGTTAACCTTTCAAATATCGATTGGGTATATGATAAAGATCCTCGCAAATACAAAGATGCTGTACGAATTGAGAAACTCACGTGGGTAGAATTAGAGAAGATTGTGGGAACTGAATGGTCACCGGGCATTAATTCACCCTTTGACCCCATAGCAGCTCAGTTAGCTCGGAAATACAGGTTAACGGTGATTGTAGCCAATGGGGATAATTTTCCCAATCTTGAGCGAATTATTGAAGGAGATTCTTTTAAAGGAACCGTAATAATGCCATATCGCATTGATGCAAGCTTTTATGATAGAGACTATTATATGGGCAAAATTAATGGATATCGTTTTGCACGTAAAGCCTCAGGAATTGGTAAGTTTCTCACACTAATCGCCAATCATTATCGCGCATTGGCGATCCGTTACATGATCAATCCCAAGAATTGTTTAGATATTGGGTGTGGTACCGGCGACCTGGTATCAATCCTTCGAACTTACGGAATTGATGCCTACGGCGTCGAAATTTCCGAGCATGCGCTCGACCTGGCAGACAAATCAGTCCGCCCATTTTTAAAGTATGGAGATATAGTCAAATTGCCCTATGAAAACGAAGAGTTTGATTTAGTACTGACCTTTGATGTATTGGAGCACTTAGAACGGTCAAAGATTAAAAAAGCCATTGATGAAAGCATTCGAGTATCTCGAAAATTTGTAATGCATAAAATATTTACCAATGAGAACTTGTGGATACGTGCATTCCATATGCAAGATTTTTCTCATCTTTCAATCTTAAGTAAAAGATTTTGGAGAAGAAAATTTTTAGAACATCCTCAAGCAGGATTGCATCGAACTTCACTGTTTCACCTTCCTACCTTTATGGAATCAAGCTTCCTGTTAAAGAAAAAATAAGGCATGATAATTTCTTCTGTTTCACTCAGTAACATTCGCAATTTTTCTAAAGCTCATTTTGAATTTAGCTCTCATTTAACCCTCATCGTTGGAGAGAATGCTCGTGGGAAAACAAATTTATTAGAATCAGTACATATGGCGGTGTATGGCACTGGATTTAGAGAGTCACGTGAACTGGAACTTATCATGTGGGATAAGCCACAGGGACTCGTCGAATCAATCTTTTACGATAATGATGCTGAATCGTTATACCAAGTTGAGTTATCTCAAAAGGAAAACAATAGAGTAGAGAAGAGATACTTTATCAATAAGACTCATAAATCTTCCAACCATTACCGAGCAAACCAAACCCATGCAGTATTATTTGCCCCACAAAGTTTAGACATTATCACCAGGTCACCAAGTAGGCGGAGAAGCTATTTAGATCATGTACTTTCATCAATAGACTTACCATACAGAACCCATTTGAGAAATTATGAAAACGCATTACGAAAGCGCAATAAAATACTCGAACAACACTCAAACATTCAAGCTCTCAAGCAGGAACTTGAGTTTTGGAATGACTATATAGTTGAACGCGCTTCTTATATAACAAAAAAGCGAGAAGATTATATTGCCTTTCTTAACAAGCATCAAGCAGTGGATGGAAGATCATTCACTATCATTTATCATAAAAATGAATGTACTCATGATCTTTTGGAGCGATGTTTTAACAAAGAACAAATTATTCGCAAAACCTTCATAGGCCCGCAAAAAGATGATTTTGAAGTATGGCAAGAACTTCCTCTGAAAAAAAACATTCACCTTTATGGTTCACGAAGTGAACAACGCATTGCGATATTTTGGTTAGCGCTTAATGAAATAAAATATGTAGAACAAGAACTCAACAAGAAACCCATTCTCTTATTAGATGATATCTTTTCTGAACTTGATGAACATAACAAAAAATTAGTAATGCATATGATTTCCCAGTGCCAAACCATCATCACTACTACTGAACCAAAGTTGGCCCAGCTTGCCCAGATGCCAGAGGTGGTTATTGAATTATAGGTGATATAATTGTAAGAATCCGAGTTCTTTGAAAGAAATATACCATAGTATGTCATTGCGAGGAGTGATAACGACGAAGCAATCTCTAAATTAATGATTGCCACGCTCCATTTCATTCCGCTCGCAATGACACATATGTTAAGAAGTGTGAACTCTTATAGCACAAGAGAGAAGTATCTAAAAACAACAGAAGGTAAAAGAGATTTAAGAAAACAGATAAGAGATTATTTAGTGATAAATAAAGAGTTAGAATAGGAGAGGTGGCAGAGCGGCCGAATGTACCGGTTTCGAAAACCGGCGTGGGGAAACTCACCGAGGGTTCGAATCCCTCCCTCTCCGCCGCACGAACATTAACTACCATGAAAACTTCCTCATTCCAATCTCTTATTTGGGATTTTTACCAAGAACATAAACGCAACCTACCATGGAGGCCACCTTCATTACCATATAAAAAAGATGGAACCCTTGATCCATATCGTATTTTTGTGTCTGAAGTCATGCTTCAGCAAACTCAAGTATCTCGAGTGATAGATAAGTTTCCTCAATTTATCGATTCATTTCCTTCATTTGAACAGTTAGCATCTGCATCACTTACCTCAGTTCTACAAGCTTGGCAGGGAATGGGCTATAACAGAAGAGGTAAATACTTGCATGAGTCAGCGCGCTTCATCATCCACCAATATAAAAATATCATTCCTCATGATCCATTAGAGTTAGTCAAATTACCGGGCATTGGCCCAGCAACTGCCGGATCAATCATTGTTTTTACCTACAATAAACCCCTTGTATTTATAGAAACCAATATTCGTCGAGTAATGCTTCATCATTTTTTTGAAAATACCGATCAAGTGAATGATAGCCAGATCATACCAATAATTGCTCAAACACTCGATACCTCAAATCCCCGAGAGTGGTATTATGCTCTGATGGATTATGGAAGCTATTTGGCAAAACAAATTCCCAACCCAAACCAACGAAGTAAGCACTATAGCAAGCAATCCCAATTTAAAGGATCGAATCGTCAAGTAAGAGGGGCTGTGTTACAATCATTACTAGAAAAGAACAAGCAAACTATATCGCATTTGTATCAATCATTACATTTTGAAAAAGAAAAGATCGATTCTGTTTTGAGAGATTTAGAAAAGGAGGGGTTGGCGAGGAAAAAGAATGGGAAATATGGAATTTGTAATTAGAAATTCTCCTCTTCCTAAGAGGAGTACCCTGTACTTAAGCGCGAGCGCATGGTACAGGGGGAGGTGTTTTCATGAATAGGATACCTTATAATCCAAAACTAAAAGCTCGAGCAGCATATTTGAGAAAGAATAGCACATTAAGTGAAGTTATTCTTTGGAAGTACTTAAAAAAGAAACAACGATTAGGATTAGATTTTAATAGACAAAAGCCAATAGGAAACTTTATCGTAGATTTCTTTAATGTTGAATACAAACTAGGAATTGAGGTTGATGGATCATCGCATGAGAATAAACACGTATATGATACAAAAAGACATGAGGAGTTGGTAAACTTAGGAATTAGAATATTATACATTGATGATCGAAATGTTAAAAATAGATTACCAATGGTAATAGATCATATAGATAATTGGATTTCAAAAACAATTAATATTTAAAACACCCCGCCCCGACTCTGCTAGTTAGTGCAACGTCGGAGCACCCCTCTTCCTAAGAGGGGAATTATACTCCCGATGAAAGAGCGTTGGGAATTAGACCCTGAGGGGAATTAACAATCAAAATCCTTCCAATGTACTTTGCAAAAAGAAGGGATTATAAAAAAAATATGAGCAATTTAGATTTAAAGAAAAAACGAGCGGAAGTTGTGGTAAGGACTTTAAAAGAATTATTTCCTCATCCAAAACCAGCATTACATTATTCCAATCCCTGGGAGTTTTTAGTAGCTGTTATATTATCTGCTCAGTGTACCGATAAGCGAGTCAACATAGTAACCAAAGATTTATTTGAAAAATATAAATCGATTGAAGATTATATGAATGCTTCGCAAAGTGAATTTGAGCAAGACGTTCGATCTACTGGATTTTTTAGAAATAAAACAAAGAACATTCTAGCAACTGCAAAGATTATTCATACTGAATACAAAGATGATTTACCCCGCACTATGGAGCAGATGCTTGCTCTCCCTGGGGTTGCTCGTAAAACGGCAAATGTAGTGCTTGGCAATGCGTTTGGTTTAGTTTTTGGAATTGCGGTAGATACCCATGTTATACGACTTTCACAGCTATATGGATTGACTTCAGAAAAAACACCAGAGAAGATCGAGAAAGATCTTATGGAACTAGTTCCAAAAAATGAATGGACTCACTTTTCACTTAGACTTGCAGAATATGGAAGACAGTATTGCCCGGCAAAAAAACATGATCACGATCATTGTCCACTCCACGTAGCACTTGCAGAATCAAAGATTGCTCCTTAAGACTCATTAGTCATTTTTCATTGCTGCAACGATGCTCTTTGGCACCTCTTCGTAGTGTGAAGGTTCCATGTAGAATACGCCGCGACCTTCAGTGAGTGATCGAAGCACTGTTGCATAACCAGAAAGTTCTGCAAGGGGAGCATTGGCTTTGATAACCGTTACTTTGTTTCGCTTTTCAGTACCTAGTACTTTTCCACGTCGGCTTGATACGTCACCGATGGCAGTACCCATATAATTATCTGGGACGGTAATTTCTAAGTTCATGATAGGTTCCAGGAGAGTCATTCCAGCTTTTTTCATTCCATCTTGGAGAGCCATGGTTCCTGCAATTTGAAAGGCAATATCAGATGAGTCAACATCGTGATAACTTCCATCATAGAGTGTTACCTCTAAGTCTACTATTGGAAATCCAAGAAGCACGCCTTTATTCAATGCTTGTAAGACACCTTTTTCTATCGATGGAATATATTCAGATGGTATAGTTCCCCCTTTAATTTTATTAATGAATTTAAATCCTTCACCACGACCAAGAGGTGCCAATCTGATTCGGCAGTGTCCATATTGTCCATGTCCACCAGTTTGCTTGATGTATTTTCCTTCAGCATCAGCTTCTTTTGTAATAGTTTCTTTGTAGGCAACTTGTGGCTTACCAATATTGGCATCGAGTCCCATTTCACGCTTCATCCGGTCGACCAAAATTTCCAAATGCAACTCTCCCATACCAGACATAATCGTCTGATTGGTTTCATGATTTACTTTTACATGAAATGTTGGATCTTCATCAGATAATCGCTGAAGTGCATATGATAATTTTTCTTGATCAGATTTGGTTTTTGGTTCAATAGCCAAAGATATGACTGGTTCAGGAAATACAATCTGTTCAAGTAAAATTGGATGATCTTCGTTTGCCAATGTGTCTCCGGTTTTTGACTCTTTTGGACCAACGAGCGCAACGATTTCGCCTGCATATGCCTCACTAATCTCTTCACGTTGATTGGCATGCATAAGTAACAAGCGACTTACCCGTTCTTTTTTACCATTATTTACGTTATAAACATAAGAGCCAGATGTTAATGTTCCTGAATAAATGCGCGCATAAGTGATTTTTCCTACATGGGGATCAAGTTGAATTTTGAATGCAAGAGCAGAAAAGTGTTCTTTAGAATCAAGGAGTCTTGTTTCTTTTTCACCTTCAGTACCTGGTTTAATACCCACTACTTCCTTTAAGTCCATTGGAGAAGGAAGATAATCGATGATTCCATCAAGAAGTGGTTGCACTCCTTTGTTTCGTAGTGACGTCCCCGCATAGACAGGAATCAATTTATATCCAATAACTGCTTTTCTGAGTGCCTTCTTAAGTGCATCGGCTTCAATGGCATCACCATTTAGATATTTTTCAAGAAGTGCATCATCTGTTTCTGCGATTTGTTCTATAAGTTTCGCTCTAAATTCAACTACTTTACCTTTGGTTTCTTCAGGAATTTCATCTGAAGTATCGTACTCAATTCCTTTTTCATCTTTACCCCAGATCTTAGATTGAAGAGTAATCAAATCAACCACTCCTCTAAATGAATCTTCTTTACCAATTGGGTAAGTCATTATGATTGGAGTTGCACCAAGTCGATCACGAATTTCTCCAACCGTTCCTTCAAAATTTGCACCAAGTTTATCCATTTTATTAATGAATGTGATGCGTGGCACCTTATATTTATCTGCTTGTCGCCATACGGTTTCTGATTGACTTTGTACACCCTCTTCAGCATCAAATACTACTATACCACCATCGAGCACTCGCAAAGACCTCTCTACTTCTGCGGTAAAGTCAACGTGACCAGGAGTATCGATTATATTAATACGCATACCTTTCCAGAAAGTAGTAGTGGCCGCAGATACAATAGTTATTCCTCGTTCACGTTCTTGTTCCATCCAGTCCATCTGGGTATCACCGTCATCGATATCTCCAATTTTGTAGCTTCGACCGGTATAAAAGAGGATACGTTCTGTCGTTGTAGTTTTACCTGAATCAATGTGTGCAATAATACCTACGTTACGAATCTTATCCAGTGTAACATTTCTATCTTTTGTAGCTATTATATTTTGTTGTGCCATGAGGATATTACCATTTCAAATGTGAGAAAGCTTTATTTTGTGAGGCAAGCTTTTCTACTTGTAGTTTTTTTGCAATTGCTTCTCCTTGATTTTTTGCTGCATCAGAGATTTCTTGTGTTAATTTTTCTTCAAAAGATTTGAATTCTTTATTTGACTTTGCTGTAGCTGCATTTACGATCCAGTTAAGTGCAAGGTGTAATTTTCGATCTTCACGAACATCAATCGGAACCAAATAAGATGCGCCGCCCAATCTTCGAGGACGTACTTCTTTTTCTGGGGTTGCATTTGTTATTGCTTTATGAAGTGTCACAAGCGGATCATTATCTATCTTCTTCAATCGATCAAGTGCTCCATGAATTATACTTCGAGCAACAGTCTTTTTGCCGTCGATCATAATATAGTTAATGAGCTTTGCTACTTCAAAGCTATCATAGATAGGATCATTTTTTGGTTGTTTTCGTTTATATTGTCGTCTTGGCATGGGTTATGGGTAATAATTATTTTTTACTTTTTGGTTTTTTTGTTCCGTATTTAGATCGAGATGTTGTTCGCTTATCAACAGCGCCAGTGTCAAATTTATTTCGTACTATATGGTACTTTACACCAGGAAGGTCTTTTACTCTTCCACCTCTCACCAGTACAATTGAGTGTTCAGCTAAATTATGTCCGACTCCGGCAATATAGGCAGTTACCTCCATACGATTAGAAAGGCGTACTCTTGCAACTTTTCGAAGAGCAGAATTAGGCTTTTTCGGTGTCATAGTACGCACAATAGTACATACACCTCGCTTCATAGGGTTTTGAGTTGATACGTAACGTCTATCTACTGCGTTAAAGCTGGTCTTGAGCGCTGTCGCCCTCGACTTGCTCGATTTTTTCGCTCGGTTTTTCCTCACTAGCTGGTTGATCGTTGGCATGTTCTTGTTGTGAAACTTGTGAATAATATTTATCAATTAATTGCCCTGTGACTGGGATTAGCCTTCCAATTATAACATTCTCTTTGAGGCCAATCAAATTGTCTACCTGTCCCTTAATAGCTGCTTTACTTAATACGCTCGTTGTTTGTTCAAATGAAGCTGCTGAAAGCCATGAATCGGTGAATATTGCAGCACGAGTAATACCAAATATGGTGACTTTTCCTACTGCTGGTTTGCCGCCGATGGCTAAAGCTTTCTTATTCTCAATATCAAATCGAATAATTGACACAACCTCATTATTGGTAAATGTTGTATCCCCTTCATCATCAATGACTACTTTATCGCTCATCTTGCGAATGATTACCTCAAAGTGCTTGTCATGAATGGCAATTCCTTGAGATTCGTATACTGCTTGTACCTCATCAAGTAAGTATTGCTGTGCATAACGAAGACCTTTTATACTGAGTACATCTTTGATGTTAAGGTATCCTTCAGAAAGTGGTGTTCCTTCAGGAACCAGATCACCATCTGCAATCTTAAGTTTTTGAGTAGTTGGAATACTATACTCTTGTACATTTTCTTCATCATTAGTGGGTGTCAGTTTTATTACAAACATATCTCGTTCAGTGTCTTCTGTTACCGATACTTTTCCTATGGCATCAGTTATAGGGGAGACAACTTTTGGATTTCGTGTTTCAAAAAGTTCTTCCACACGAGGTAATCCTTGAGTTACGTCAGAAATGACAATGCCTCCAAAATGACGGACACGCATAGTAAGCTGAGTTCCTGGTTCTCCAATGGATTGCGCAGCAATTACTCCTACTGGTACGCCAAGTTCTACTTCAGCTTGTGAAGAAAGATCTATGCCGTAACACTTCATACATATTCCAGATTTAGCCTCGCAAAATAGTGGACTTCTCATAACCATGTGATCGATGTTGTTTTCAGCAAGAATATTTAATTCTGCTTCTCGAATAAGTTGACCCTTTTCGATAAGAGTTTTGGCACCCTTTTTTACCGGTTCAACGGTATATCGTCCATTTACCCGATGAAGAAATTTATCTCCACGTTCGCCTTTATTGGTTAGGGTAATTCCTTTTTCTGTTCCACAATCTTCCAATTTAATAATCATGTCATGGGCTACATCATGAAGACGTCTGGTGAGGTATCCAGCATCTGCCGTCTTGAGCGCTGAATCAGTGAGCCCTTTTCGAGCTCCACGAGCAGAAATAACATATTCAAATGTATTTAAACCTTCACGATAATTTGATTTTGTGGGAACTTCAATAATCTTACCCATAGGATCAACAACAAGTCCTTTCATTGCAGATAGTTGTTTGAGTTGTTCTCGAGATGCACGAGCTCCTCCAGATCGAATGATGATCTTGACAGGATTTTCTTCGTCAATGATATCCCACGTTTTATTTGCTAATTCTTCAGTGGTATCAATCCAAAGTTTATTGGTAATACGTTTTTTTTCATCGAGTGTGAGCAATCCCTGATTAAAATTATCTTCAATTTTTTTTACCTCTATTTCTGTTTCTGAAATAATCTTATTTTTATCATCTATGATCTTACAATCAAAGATAGATACGGAAAGACCACTGGCTATGGTAGCTCCCCAGAATCCAAGGTCTTTAATTTTGTCTATGAGTTCGCCTACTTCTACTTGCGAAAGGTGCTTCATCGCTTCCACGATGATACCCTTGATATCTCCAGCGGTGACATCTTCATTAATGTACTGAAGTATTTCTGGAAGGGTTTCATTAAGCATGATGCGCCCAACCGATGTGGTAAGAATTTGATCATTAATACGCACTCTAATGGGGTCTCTGGTTCCAATCATATCCATATGGTATCTTCGCAATGCTTCTTTTGTATTTCCAAATACTTTCATAGTTTTCTCGTCGGAACTTTGACGTTTATCAATTGTAGTGATGTAATAAATTCCCAGTGCCATTTCTTTGTTTGGAAGTACAATAGGCGATCCATCTGCAGGTTTTAATAAATTCTGATAAGGCAACATGCGAGATTTTACTTCTTCAATCGATTTTTCAGAAAGAGGTACAAACACACCCATGGCATCTCCATCAAAGTCTGCATTATAACCAGAACACACAGTAGGATGAAGTTTTATCGCACTGTCATCAGTAAGTACTGGATAAAATCCTAAGATAGACAGTTTATGCAGTGTCGGTGCGCGATTCAAAAGTATTGGATGATCTTTAGTTATTTGTTCAAGAATGTCATATACTTCTGGTGATCGTTCTTCCAGGTAATTTTTTGCACTCTTAATATTTGGTGCAAATCCACGAATTATTATTTCATGAAGTAAGTATGGCTTAAAAAGTTCAAGTGCCATTTCTTTTGGCAATCCACATTGATCAATCTTCAGATCTGACCCTACGATAATAGTAGATCGACCTGAATAATCAACGCGTTTACCCAATAAATTCTGTCGGAATCGTCCTTGCTTTCCACGCAATACATCAGATAATGATTTGAGTTTCTTTGCGGATCTGCGTGTTTGCGCTCGTCCTCGAGATTTTTGCAAATCGAGAAGTGAGTCTACTGATTCTTGAAGCATTCGCTTTTCATTACGCAAAATGATCTCTGGAGCTCCCAGATCAAGAAGTTGTTTTAATCTAATATTTCTATTTATGACTCTTCGATACAAATCGTTTAAGTCAGATGTTGCAAATTTTCCCCCAGGGAGTTGTACTACTGGTCGTAAGTCAGGAGGTATGACAGGAAGCATAGAAATCATCATCCATTCGGGAGATATCTTACTTTTGATAAATGATTCAATAATGCGGACTTTTTTGAGGAGTTTACTTCGTTTTTCACCTCGTGTTTTAGAAATTTCACTCATGGTTTCAGAGATGATTTTCTTTAAATCACCTGCAGAAAGTAATTCCTGAAGTACTTCGGCACCCATTCCCACCTCTACAAAGTCTTCAAGATCATGATCTTTCAAGAATAAATAATCTTCTTCTTCAAAAGTATCAAGTGGTGCAAGGTTTTTGACAACTTTTATGAGTCGATCATACATTGCAATAAAGCGAGATTTACGTTCTATAAATCTGTCTGAAAGTCGTCGGAAGGCTTCGCGCTCTTTCAAATCAAGTTCTTGTAAAGTAATATCTTTTTGTTCAGGATTGTTAATTTTCCCGCCTACTTGTTCTTTTTCTTTTTCATATCGAGTTTTAAACTCTTTCTTTTCTTCTTCGTATGTTACTTCTTGATTGGCGATATCGTCATCGCGCAATTTTTCAAGTGCTGTAGTAACTACTTTTTGTCGTTCTACATTTATACCAGTTACTAAAAACAAGGCATAATATACAATGCGCTCAAGCGTCTGGGTAGGAATATCTAAAATAATACTAAGTGGTGACGAGGCGCCTTTGAAATACCAAATATGAGCTACCGGTGTGGCAAGTTTCAAATGACCCATGCGTTCTCGACGTACTACAGAAGAGGTTACTTCTACACCACATCGATCGCAAACAATACCTTTATAACGAATTCGTTTATATTTACCACAGTAACATTCGAAATCTTTTGTAGGACCAAATATGCGTTCATCAAATAATCCATCTTTTTCTGGTCGAAATGTGCGATAGTTTATTGTTTCAGGTTTGGTTACTTCTCCATGAGACCATCCTAATATATCTTCAGCAGAAGCAAGTCGAATTCTAAGTCCTGAAAAATCAAGCAGATTTGTGTCGTCCATAATAAGTTAAGAAATATAATCAACTGACAACCCGAGTGCGTTTAGTTCTTTAATCAATACATTAAATGATTCTGGCACGCTCGATTGTGGAATATCTAAGCCTTTAATAATTGCTTCAAATGACTTCTGTCTTCCTCTTACGTCATCTGATTTAATAGTAAGCATTTCTTGGAGTGTGTGAGGTACGCGGTGTGCTTCAAGTGCCCACACTTCCATCTCTCCAAAACGCTGTCCACCCATTTGTGATTTTCCACCAAGGGGTTGTTGTGTGACTAGTGAGTAGGGACCAACAGAACGAGCATGGAATTTATCTTCTACCATGTGGATAAGTTTTAAGATATATCCAATACCCACAAGTACTGGTCGTTCAAAGGCTTTTCCTGTTTTCCCATCGTACAACGTTGTTTTTGCATCAGATGGTAATCCGAGTTTTGCAAGTTCGCTAAAGATATAATCTTCTTTTATTGATTCAAATACTGGTACAGAAATGTAATTATTATTTTTAAGAGCAATCCATCCAAGAATGGTTTCAAATAGTTGCCCTAAGTTCATACGAGCAAGAATGGAAAGAGGGGATATGATTACATCTACGGGTGTTCCATCCTCAAGGTAAGGCATATCATATTCTGGTAATATTTTTGCGATAACACCTTTGTTTCCATGTCGTCCGGCCAACTTATCTCCTACCGTTATTTTTCGCAGTTGTGATGTTTGAACAAGCATGCGTTTTATGATGCTTGGTTCGAGTTCATTAGGATCTTTTTTAGAATCAATGATATTGATACCTGTTACTACACCTCGATCACCATAAGGCATCTTAAGTGACGTATCTTTTACATCTTTTGCTTTTTCACCAAAAATTGCTCTCAGCAATCGTTCTTCTGCAGTAAGTTCGCGCTCACCTTTAGGAGCAACTTTACCTACCAATATATCACCACCCTTAACTTGAGTGCCGGTGAGTACCATGCCGTCTTTATCGAGATTTTGAAGAATTTCTTCTCGAACATTGGGGAGATCTCGAGTAAGTTCTTCTGGGCCCAGCTTGGTATCTACCACATCGGCTACATATTCTTCACTTGATATAGAAGTAAATGTGTCATTTTTTAATAGTTTTTCAGATATAACAAATCCATCTTCGTATCCGAGTCCTTGTAAAGAAGTATAGGCAATAACTAGATTCTGTCCCAGGCCAAGTGCGCCATTCTCTGTAGTTGGACCATCGACTAATAGTTCGCCTTTCTTTACTTTTTGTTTTGGTTCTACACGAGGTTTTTGATCAAATGACACATTTTTATTAGTTCGAATATATCGATCAAGAATATAATTAAATGTTTTTCCCGATTTACCTTTAAATGTTACTTTTTTACCATCAACATAATCTACTGTTCCATCTTCTGGTGCTAAAATGGTGCGACCAATTTCTGATGCAACGATCCGTTCCATGCCAGTTTCTACACGTGGGGCTTGGGGTTTAACCAATGGCACTGCCTGACATTGCATATGACTTCCCATAAGAGCTCGACTTGCATCATCATTTTGCAAAAAAGGAATCATAGCTGCAGAAAGTCCGATGGCAGATCGAGGGGAAATATCAATATAATCAACCTTTTCTATAGGAACTTCAATCATTTCACCATTATGACGAGCAACTACATGTGTGTCGGTAATAACTCCAAGTTCGTCTCGCGCTACACTTGATGAAGTAATGTAGTGACTTTCTTCGTCATCTGCTTGAAAATAAGTAATTGTATCGGTTATTTGTGAAATGGTTTTACTCCCTTTTTTAGTATGGGTGATTTTTTTATAAGGGGCTTCAATAAATCCATAATCATTAACTCGTGCATACATGGCCATATAGGTAACAACTCCAATATTTGGTCCCTCTGGAGATCGAATAGGATCGATTCTGCCATATTGTGACGATGCGATATCTCGAATGGAGAATGAAGCGCGTTGCTTTTCTATTCCGCCCGGTCCACCTACGGTGATACGGCGCAAATTATCAAGTTCTGATAGGGGATTGGTTTGATCTACAATGGTTGAAAGTTGATTTGTTTTATAAAAGATATTTATTGTTGCAATAAGAGGTTTATTATTAAGTACTTGTGAAGGGGTAGGATTTACATCACTGGTGATCAAACTCATTCGTTCTTTCACTTCTTTTTCAACACGGATCATACCTGCTCGAATACCATACATGCCGATAAGTTCCCCAACAGTTCGAAGTCGTCGGTTCCCTAAGTGGTCGATGTCGTCAAATGAACCCTTGTTTTTGGTGAGATTTATTAAATATTTCAAACCTTCTATTATGTCTTCCTTTTGAAGAAGGTAATTGTCTTTTGAACCATGTGTGGTAAGTCCAAGTTTTTTGTTTATTTTATATCGTCCAACTTTACTCATAGAATACCGCTTTGGATCAAAGAAAAGAGTATTGAGAGTTTTATATGCATTTTCCAAAACAAGTGGTTCTCCAGGTTTTACTTTTCGGTAAAATTCCAAAACAGCCTCATCTTTATTGGAAGTTTTATCTTTTTTGAAGGTTGGAATAACGTATTTATCAATTAAATCCTGATCTAAATCTCGGAAATAACTCATGAGTTCAGTATTACTTTCTCCATCAAAAAGCTTCAAAAATACTGATGCATGCATTTTTCTGCGTTTATTAATCTTGATTTCTATGATGCCATATTTATTGATACTTACATCAATCCATGAGCCGATATATGGTCGAATTTCTGAGTTATAAAGAGTAAGTCCGGTTGCTTTATCTATCTCTGCAGTAAAGTACATCCCAGGAGATCGAGTTATTTGACTTATGATTGCACGTTCAATTCCGTTTATGATAAAGGTTCCTTTATCAGTCATAATGGGAAGATTGAACAGATATACATCTTGTGTTTTATTTTCTCCTGTTTTCTTATTCTCTATAGTAAGACTGAGATAAATAGGTTGATCAAAAGTGAGCTTTTTACTTTTACAAAGATCTAAATCATATCGTGGTTCACCAAATGAAAGATCATTATAATGGAGTGTGAGTTTCTTACCGGTGTAATCATCTATGGGGAAGAATTCTGAAATGATCTCTTTAAGTTCGATATCGAGGAAGGTTTTCCAAGAGCCCTTCTGTACTTCTATAAGATCGAAATCTTTTATAAATGTTTCTTCTGTGCCGAGCAATATG
This sequence comes from bacterium, assembly GCA_027624795.1. Lineage (GTDB taxonomy): Bacteria > Patescibacteriota > Microgenomatia > UBA1406 > GWC2-37-13 > UBA1450. Next base: position 24,170 of record JAQBTX010000009.1, read on the forward strand.
TGATTCTTGGCGTTTTCAGTCTTGGATTTAGATGGCATTGGTTATATTCTAGAAGTTATACAAATAAAAAAATCCCTAAAACAGGGAATTAAGGGAATTTGATAATCATACTACACTCAAATCTAAATGTCAAGCATTCTTACACTTTCTTTTTATTTGCTTTAGAATCTGATTGTATAAAGGCTAATAGATTCTCTATATTAAGCTCTAAATCGCCTGAATGGTCAAGTATTTTTTGGAGTGTTGCACGACCTTTTTTTGTGGTAAATGTAGCTATTATTATACCACCAGATATGAGTCCAAGGGCAAATCCAGACCAAAAAGGGTGAGAACTCGTACTATGTTTTTCCATTTTTTGTCGACTTATAAACATCTATTACGCGAAGTATAGTTTTAAATCCATTTATAAATCCAGTCGCTTCACCTAGTCCGTGCTTAAGTCCTGAGCCAAGAGATTCTAATCCCTGTACTGCTTTATGGGCAACATTCATGGTTTTTCGTATCTGATGGAGCACCAGAATAATTTGAATTCCTACTATCGTAATAAAGATAGTAGATATGATGAGTACTGTTAATAATAATATTTGTAAAGTGTCCATAAATTAGTTACATTATCTTATTTTTTTTGCCCAATAGTTGTTTGCCCGAAGCAAGCTATTAAATGTTCCTGCATCTTCCCATTCGCAATCAATCGTCTTAACTTTTAGTTCACCCCGCTCTAAGTATTGATTATACACATCGGGAATCTCTAGTTCACCTCGTTTTGATGGTGTTACTTTTTTAGCAAATTCAGAAACTTTATTGTCGAATAGGTATATTCCTGGAACTGCATAATCGCTTTTTGGATTTTCGGGCTTTTCAACTATAGAAAGAACGTTATTTGCGTTATCAAATTCTACCACGGCATATCTTGCAGGGTCAGGCACTTTTTTGGCAAATATAAGTCCACCTTTATCAAATTGACTAATTTCATTCGTAAAGTCATAATCAAATATATTGTCTCCTAATATCATGGTCACATTATCGTTCCCTATGAATTGTTCACCCATAATAAACGCATCAGCCAACCCACGTGGTTCCTCTTGTATTTCATAGGTAAATTTCGCTCCAAACTGTTCTCCCGTTCCCAGGAGATTTAAAAATTGACCCGAATAATCAGGCGCAATGATAATAAGAATATCGGTAATTCCTGCCTTCGTAAGGGTTTCAATCGGGTAAAAAATCATGGGTTTGTTATAAACCGGCAGCAGCTGTTTCGAAGTAATCTGAGTAAGGGGGCGAAGCCGGGTAGCTCTGCCACCTGCTAAAACAATTCCTTTCATATGAGTTTATAAATTATGGAAGTATGAGAATTTTAATTAAAAACAAGAGTGTAAATCCAATCAGAATATATTCTAGCACAACTTTGAAATGAAGCGAGTTTTCAATAATATGATGGTAGATTCCCCAAATAATATAAAAAGATACAAATGCTAATATAATGATAAATTCAACGAGTCGTTCCCCTTGAAAAATACTAAGCGATAGGAGTACAAATATTCCAACGGTTATAAAAAGCAGATAATCAAATAAGTGCTTGGTAATTTCCAAATAGGTATGTTTGAGTAGATTCATAGTTATAAAATAGCGCCATTTATAATTATATAGGCTCCTACTAATACAAATCCAAGAAATAGTATGTGCGCTAAGTGCTTACCTTTAATGTGAATCAATCCTAACTTTGATGCAAAGTAAAAATCAAGAATTAAGGTAATGATAAGAAACGCTATAAACAAGGCGCTCCCTTGCAAATATAGGGGAAAAAAAAGTGGCTTATTGGAATTTGCTAACACTTTTTGGATTTTTGTAGCAGCTTCTGACATGACTTGGGCTGTAGGTTTTGGATCTTCCGCCTGTATATTGTTTGTGGGATACAGTGGAGCACCAAACATTTGAACCACCAATGTCGTCTCTTCATTTTCAAGTAACCCATTTACGACAGCAAATCCCACTTCAGTATATTCATCTCGCATGATATTTTCTCTGTGGGTTTCTGAATCCATCCACGCTTTCACTACCCCTTCGCTAAATAAAAAGTTTTTTGCTAAATTCTCTCCCGCATATTCATACTGATATCCTGCTTCTAATATGAATTCCCACGGCGTTTCACCATTTGGTCCATAATGAGCCCAATAATTATTCTCAAATATATTGAGAGCTTTTTGTTCTGCTGCATCAGCCAATGCTTGATTGTAAGTGAGAGATGGAAGTTGAGCCTCTTCACGCTCCACATTGGTAAGTTCAAATAACTTAGTGGGTGAGATATCTGTTGCATAACCCAAAATTGAACCAGATTTATCTTGAATTACATTAATGCTGATGGTAAGTGCCAGTGCAAAAATCAGATAGCTCGTCAATACGTCGTGGTGCAGAAGTTTAGCCTTAAAGTTATTACTATGACGAGGAATAAAAAAATGATGTATTGTATCGAGGATCTGTTTCATAAGAATAATTTCAATCTCCTAAGGTTATGTTTAGTATACTGAAAACATAATAGAATACCAATACTATCAATCCCAATATCGCGGATACTTCCTTCTCTGGTAGGTACAAAAGTTTGATGCAATTCATCAAAAATAGCATATAGCAATGCAAGAATCACCGCTAATCGAAGTGTTTCTTTGTTGGACATGTTGGTGAATGTTGTCTTCAGAGCCCGAAATATGAGGAAAAAAAGTGCAGCATATTCAATCATATGAAGTGTTTTGAAGATAATAAAATTAAAAATAAACACTTCAGACAAGCCAATACGTTGTCGTGACGACATAAAGAAAATAAAAGTCATCCATACAATAACGGGAAGCCAATGATATAAGAATTTTTTCATATTGATATATTTGATGTCTGTTTCAAATATACCTTCAAACCCAAAGAAATACCAGACAAAAGTGAATATGTACCTGCAAGAAAGGGTAGTTGGCTGGTATTGTCACTCGATTGGTGAGAAGAATACACGGTGGTGGAATGGTGGATTTGAGTAGATTGTTTTGCAGGTAATTCCGGTGGAGTTACCACAATACGATAATAATTGTGAGTTTGTGGTTTTAGTGAGTTAGAACTACTATTATGTGCTCCCAAAATTGATGTTGGCGGCGGCGACACAGTAACCGCCGCCGCCTGAACAGATGCTGATGAGTCGTCAGATACCGTTATACATTCAGAATTGCTCATTCTTTTAGATGGTGATTGAATACAAAATGAATTGAATGCTGCATTTTTTGCTCCCCACGTGTAGCCTTTTTCTGAAGTGGTATATACAAATTCATGTTTAAGCGTGGATGTATTATCTAATAATCGCACCGTATCACCGCTATTATTAAATATACCGCTTGAAAGCTCTACGATTTCGTAACCATTTGCAGGGAGACTAGTAGTGATTAACCTCGGAGTTGAACCTGCATCTCCGATATCATCTATATACCAATTGGTAAGCGTGACGTTAAATTCATTTCCATTATAAAGCTCTACCCATTCATATTCTCCCGAATTGGGCGCTACCATAACTTCGCTTATAAAAATATTTTCATAAGATAGTTTTTGCTTCATGGTGGACATAGTCGGAGTCAAAGTCGGCATCGTGGTTGGCACCGTTGGCACCTGTGTCGGCGGTAAGGTCGGTGTTTTAGTGGTAGTTGGAGTCGGTGAAATTGTTGGTGCAAATGTTATCGCATCAAAATATGCACCACCACCCTGAACGTATAACCGTATTTCAGCAGATTGTGCGATGCTTGGTGCCTGCACGATATAATCGACTGGGCTCCAATCAGTGGTTACAAGAGCGCCATCGTTATTGTTGATGGGCGCGGTTGAAAGCTGTGTGCCGCTGGCATCGGCGCTTGCATACCATGCGATACGAATATAGGCACTATTGGGGACGTTGGTATGATCTAACTTTATAGCTCCAGTAATACGATACTGCTCATCTCCTGAGATGTTTAATATATGTTGATCAATACCACGAGAACTTGCTCCATCATATGACAGTTTTGCCGATCTACTGGCTTCAAAAGAGTTCATTTGATCTACCTCAAATAGTACTCCTGAACTATTTGTAGTCCACCCACTTGATCCCAATTCAAATGACCCATTGGAAACTTCATTTGCCAGAAGGGGAGCGGGGAAGATAAAAAGCAAGGAGGCAGTCAATATGTAATGACACACGTGTCTTAATCGCATGTATATGTTTATACATCATTGTGCATATACATGCAAGTAGTAGGTGGCGATATTGGAGTCTTTATGAATAGTATTGATGTATTTACTTTACATGCCAATACATTGTCATCTTTCCATTAGGATGGAAAACAAATACTCCATTACCACCATCCCCTAAACAATTACGACAATAGTATGCATTTCCACTGTCCACTGCATATATTGAAGTATTGATCGGTCCAGCCATATCCCAAGCAGGATGAGGATTGCCTTTGTAATAGACATCAGAATAGCAAGTATGTCCTGCGCCTTGTGTAATATATTTAAGGTTACTGATTGGCCACTCCCAACCAAATGAGCCATTTCCAACAGTTTTTGTTCCATCATCACCACAACCAGAACTCCATTCAACCTGCCTTGATGGTAAGACGTTTCCAGGATCTTCCCAATTATTGTAATACCAATTTCCGACTAAATCCGCAATTGAACTGTAATTATAAACGCCAAAATGCAAATGATCCCCAGTGGAATAACCAGTACTACCTTGGACACCAATAAAATCACCTTTACTAACTGGTACTGCCTCACCCGATTGCTGTAGATACTTTACGGCTTGTTGAATCGTGTTTAATTCAGCACGCGCACTTTCGAGTAATTGTTGATACGTATTTTCATCACTTTTCGTTATCGAGAGTAAGTTTGCTTTTGCAGCTTGCTGTGCAACCAGTGAATCTTGTTGTATATCTAAACTCACTTTCAAGGTATCTAATTCTTCAATTTTTCGCTCTCTT
>JAQBTX010000061.1 GCA_027624795.1 bacterium
TTTAGATTCTCTTCGAGCGCGCGAAAGTCTTGGCTTTCATGCGCACATTGGGCAATAAATCCTGCTACCCGCTCGACTGTAGTAATATCGTACTTTGGCAGAACCTCTACCAGTTCTTTGTACCACTGTTCACTCTCTGGATTGTTGTTGATCAATGCCTTTAACATATCACATGTGAAGTCAAATTGAAACCCCATTCTTTTCTCCTTTTTATATTAGATCTTGACCATAGGTCGATATAGTATTTTCTACTTCTTCAGCAAAACTTTTGTATCCGCCAATGAGGCGTCCGTGCCATACAATCTGAGGAATTGTTACGCTATCCGGAAATAACATTTTAAAATCGTTTAGATTCGAATCAACATCTAAGTCTATCCATTGGTGACTAAGATTATAGTCCTCAGCAAGTTTCTTTGCCTTTAGACACCATTTACACGTATCATTGCCGTATATCTTAATCATCTAGTGTCCCAACATTTCTTTCGTCATAATGTAATCTCTTACAAAATCGGACCGAATAATATCGTGCCATCCAAAATTTACAACCTTAAAGAATCTCATTTGTTCTATAATATCTACAAACTTTATAATACCTTCTTTTTCGTCATTAAACTTAAAATCAGTCTGGTTATGATCACCGCAAAAGATAATTTTGCAATCTTTGCCAACCCGTGTAATTACCGAATCCAGTTCGTGAAAATTAAGGTTCTGCATTTCATCAACAATAATAATTGTTTGATCAAAGGTGTTTCCCCGAATATAGGACGTGGTTTCAAACTCAAATCGATTAGTTGTAACAAGTCTACCGTATGCAGCATCATAACCAAACAGCTCATTACAAATATTCTTATATGGTGCTTTGTATGGATCTTCTTTTTCACCTTTAGTACCAGGAAGATGTCCCGCGTCGCGGGTGGGAACCATCGATCGGATTACCATAACTTTACGATATATATCAGGATTAAGCAACATTTCTTTCAAAGCAAGGTACATAGCAAGGTACGTTTTTCCCGTGCCGGCGCTTCCGGCTAATACTAGATTGTATCCCTCGTTCCAAGTCTCGAAGATCTTTTTCTGATTCTCAGTAATTGGTGTGACTAATTCCAGCTCTTCGAATTTTACTTGTAGGGAATTACTTTTTTTCATATTAAATTCCAATTGTATTTTGTTTACCAGAGCCCTGTTTTACTTTTCTTAGAACGTCCTTAAACCCGTCAGGGATTCTCGCTCTTACGTCTTTTATTCCCGACACTGTCCTAGGCGCTGCTAGGCTTTGCTGGAGATCTGGGTTTTCGCTTAATAGGAGCTTTAAATCCTCGTAGGGGCAGATCAGACTCTCTGTTTCCCCGGTCACTTTGTTTTTTACTGTATAAAGCGGCATATTTCTTCCACTTCTCCCATTCGGTTTCTATATTGTATCTATGTGTGGTATTCCATTGCTTCGACAGTCCTGACCATAATTGGATAAAAGTAGATTTCCCACTTATAGAGTAGCGCACAATCGCATTTTGGTATCACCAATATTAATTTCTTCAAGAATAAAGATATTCATAATGTATATTCCTTTGCGTTTACACCTAGGATGCCAAACTCTACACTCTTAATATGGTTACACTTAAACTTGGTATTTTTCTTACACGTACATGAGAACCCTTCAGAGTGCATTTCCACTGTGCAGTCTCTGAAGGGCCATGTGGATAAGATAATGATTTAGAAAGTTGATGTATTTGCATTCAAAGTAGTTCATAATATTCCTCATAGAGCTGTAGGACTGTATTCTATCCTGTCCAAATTTCTCTTCTTTATTATATACATCCTCCTAGGAATGTAAACCCCCTATCCGGTCATTTCTCCATAAACATTTTCTATTCTTTGGTTAAGATAATTTCTCTTGGCTACAATTTTTTTTACTAATTCGTGATTTCCTTCTTTGCGAAGCCTGTCCGCGAATCTTTGAAGTTCTACGGAATCTTTTCTAAGCTTTTCTAGTTGAGCGCTGATCATTGTTATTCTCCTTCGAAAAAGTAAAAAGCCGTTACCCCCGGTTAAAGGATAACGGCTGTGAAAAATAAAGAGGTTAGGTTATTCATTCTTATGATCGAATTAAATTGGGGAAAGCCTCCTTTACAAGTTCCTTTGTTATTCCTTTGTGGGGTAATTTCTTGGAAACCATGGCGATTACTAACTCCGCATCTTTTGGATGAATAGATTCTAAAAGAGTGATATAAATCTGCTCTCTCTTCGGCTTCATAATCCGATCTCCCTTCCCACCTTTTACAAAGTATGAAAACTGGGTATTCTGTCTAAGAAGATTGGATGATGAATTGTGGTCCTGGGCCGGCGTATATGGCGGTGCGCCTGGCGGAACTAACCAGGTAACTGATTCGTCAAATGCGCCACGGAGAACATCTTTCAATGCCCAAGACTCATTGGCTTTTAGGAAATCTAATTTTTCCTTCTTGGTCTTTTTTCCCGAGGTTTCTTGGATCACTTCGTGGATTAATTTTACCATATTATAAAAACTCCTGTGCGCTTTCAACAAGTAACTTACATTTCTTCTGAACCAGGTATGGTAGGATCTTACCACGCTTCTCCGTAGGATCCTGGCTCTCGTAGGTATTTATAATCTTTTGTTTTACAGGAGCCGGGCATTCGGTCAAATCAATCATTTTTTTATTGCGAAGATAATTGCGATAAATCTCTTCACCCATTGACTTAGGATCTTCAAGAAGTGCGTCTTTCTTTTTCTTCGAAAGAACATTCTGTCTGCGACCTTCTACAAATACCTTATCATCAGATAAGACGTTTGGAACCCCGTCACCACCATCGCCACTTAGGATATGACTCTGTAGAAATAACCTTGGGTTTTCTTCTTTAATAAACTTTTTGGTCATAGGCGAATACTGTTTAATGTTTGGATACATCTGAAGCTGCGCAAAGTCCTTGTCGGCAGAAACGATCATTACCTCTTCATATCTACCAAACTCTTGAGTTTCGATAGCGATTTGAGCAATAGCATCATCCGCCTCACACCCCCAAACGTGTAGTACCCGATATGGAAGATGCTCTTCGATCTCGTCTCTTACCATATTTGTAATACGAAACACTTCGCCCCAGTCTAGGGTAGATGCGTCTCGGTTTTTCTTCCTCGATGCTTTATATTCAGGATATACATCTTTCCGCCAGTTACCCCCGGCATCCGCAACGATTACAACATCGCCATACTCTTTGAATTTCTGACGGTACATCCGAATGGAATTTAGGATCATATGCCGGATCATATTCTCTTCCACTTGGATCTTCTGAACCACGATGTTACCAATCGCGAGCCCGTTATAGTCTATCAAAATCATCTTGAACCTTTCTTCATGACCTAAGTAATGTTACCATAATTTATTTTATTTGTAAACCCTTAAAGTCCCGTTGCATCATTAATTTTTATTTTATTATACATAATCCTTTAAATTTTTCACATGATTTCGGTGTATTCTACAATTGATTATACCATTGTAGTACGAATCATCCAGGAGAACTCTTCTTTGGAATTGTTCCATGGACTCTAAATATCCCATCTCACCCTTTGATCTGCAGAAATGTAAAATTTCACGGTGGAAGTTACCTTCCCCGTGTTCTAATAAGAGTGATTTGACTAGATCGCTAGAACCGTAGTAAGATTTCCAGTCTGACTCTACTATCTTCCTACGTTTTCTAGTCTTCCCTTTTAGGGGCGGAAGCGTCTTCTTGGACCAAAATGTCTTTTTTCCTAGATATTTTTTACTATTTGACTTATCCGTAATAATGTATACAAATCCAACCCAGTTGGATAGATCTTCCTGGGTTGGATCGTACTCTTCACTGTCATAATACCACATATTGTAATATCCTTTCTAGGATATTTATGCGATCAAAATTCGTCGTCTTCGTCGTCATCAATCAGCTGTGCGTTAATGTCTACGCCACACATTGGACAATATGTCGGTTCATTTCTACTTTTACTTTGCGTTGAAACTTGAGTTTCTTCCCCGCAATTATCACATTCTAGATAATAGTGGACCATCTATTTTTATGCCTCGCAGCTTGGGCAAGATAGGATGTCTCTGACCAATTCCTGTGCAGGATTAGAACTTCTTTGGTAATAGAAAGTTTTAACCCCTAATCTCCATCCTTCAATAATCAATGTGTTTACATCTTTTACTGGTGCATCATGAGGAACCATAAGATTCAAGGATTGAGCTTGGTCAATGTGTTTTTGTCTACCTGCGGATTGTTGTACAATTGTTAAAGGACTAATTTCCGAGAACGTTTTAAATACGTTTCTTTCTTTTTCCGTCAAGAAGTCTAGGTGCTGAACAGATCCTTTTTTCATTAGGATGTCAGACCAAGTTTTATCATCATCTTTTCCATAAGAAGTCAAGACCTCTTTTAGATAGGGATTTCTATATGTAAAAGATCCTTTTGCTAGATCCTTTACAAAGTAATTTGAAACAAGGGGTTCGATCGATGGAGAAACTTGACCAAGAATAAATGAACTACTTGTAGTAGGAGCAATAGCACATCTTGTTAGGTTTCTTAGACCGTAGCCTACCATGCCTTCAGGTTCACCAAAGAGAGAAGCCAATTCCTGAGAAGCCTTGAGAGACTTTTCGTTAATGAATTTACTCATTTGTGTGGTAAGGGACTGCGCTTCAAATGAT
>JAQBTX010000062.1 GCA_027624795.1 bacterium
ATGATCCGTCCTTTTCTTTTTGTTTGAGAGATATGGCAAAAAGATGATCATCATTTTCAAATTGAGAAATTAGTGACATGAAGTTGTAATTACTAAGAATTACATCGTCATTTAAGAGCAAGGCGTAATCATTTTTTACGGCAGCTAATCCTGTATTAATTGTTCCGGAAAATCCTTTATTTTTTTGATTTTCAATCAAGATTATATTGGGTATATTTCTTATTGCATCAACAATAGATGTCTCTGGATCATCATTTACAACAATAACCTCACATCCCTTGAAGTACGGTAGATTTTGTTTGAGATTTTGAATTAATCCTATTGCATTGCGGTAAGTAGGGATAACAACAGATATATTCATGGTTTAAGTATATCAACTACACGCTTTTTGAAGGCTTCATATGAGAAGGTATTTTGTACAAATATACGGGCTTGTTGAATCATTTCATCCCTCTTTGACTGTGAGAATAATAAATCTGACATTTGGTGGTAAAGCTCATCTTGTTTTGTAAATAATATGCCATTTTCTCCCGATGTGATAATTTCTTTTGGACCACCTGCTCCATATGCACAGGTAATACATCCAGATGCCATTGCCTCTAAGGGAGTGATGCCTAAGTGTTCTACATTTTCAGGTTGGTTTATTTCATCAACACCATATCCAGCAAAATGCCAATAAAATTGCGAGGATCTATAGAGATTTAATAATTCAGTAAATGAAATATTGGATTTAAACACAATAGATGAATCATCAGCACAGTTACTTTGCAATGAATTAAAATATGGTTCATCCTCTTTTTTTACCATCCCCGCAAGTATGAGCTGATAATCAGCAAACGTTGGATGTGATTTTTTTAATTGCTGAAACCATTCAATCCCCACATCTTGCCGTTTGGCATGAAGGTGAGTAAAGAAACGCCCCACTATAAGTATGGTTTTAGATTTGATCTTGATATTTTCTGTAAAGAACTCTTCAGAAATAGAGGGGTGAATTACCTCATTTTTAAAGCCCCATGAGGTAAGGAATTTGCTCGTGAATTGTGAATTTGTTATAAATTGTGCATTGTATGTTTTAAGCTTATTCATCAAACTTGGACTGTATAACTTCTTGTTTGGAACCATGCAAAAAATAATATTCTGTTTGGCAGAAGAATAAAAGTAACTCCCATCAGTAACATAGAAAAACATATCAAATTCCTTCAGAAGCTTACTTCGTGATAATAAAGAACTTTTAGAGATAGAAGGTTTAAAAGTAATATGTTGAAACGAAATATTAAGTTTATTTCTCATTTCTTCGGTCAAATCTTCATCCCAGAACACGGTAATTTCATAACCATTTTCATCGAGCACTTTAAGAATAGAAAGAATATGATTCTCTCCTCCCCCCATTACATCTAAATATGGGTCATAGAGTGCTGCTTTCTTTGTGATAGTACTTTTCATATAACAATAAATAGGTAATTGTTTTTGAATACGCTTGATACATACTTTCGATCACTCCGATAGATCCATCTAGAAATCCCATTTTAAATATAAGTCTTCGTGATAATTCTCCTATGAATTTACGAAAAAAAGTAGATATCTTAACGGGTCGGTTTGCTTGAAAGAGCAAATCAGATTCAATATCTTCATAGAGTATTGTTTTTTTTACCATATCTTCTAATTCGCCATGGAAGTAATGTTCAATCGATTTTGTTAGAGTACCTACGCAACCCTCAATTACAGGAGTTGAATGAATATGTTTGGGCCATTCTTTGAAATATGATTTATTAATAAGTCGTATTTGTTTATCTGGCCACCACCCTCCATGCTTGAGCCATAACCTTGTTCCAAATATGTTTTTTCGTGAGATATAATAGTGGGTAAAGGTTTTATTGGTTATGCTTATTTTTACTTCATCAGCAAGGTTTTTTGTAATTCGTTCATCAGCATCTAAAATCATTACCCATGGTCCTTTTGCTTGCATTATTCCAAAAGCACGAGCAGGCTCTACATAATGTGAATAAGGAAAGGTTCTTATCTGAACATTTAAATTCTCAACCATCTCGCGTGTTTTATCGGAGCTTTCCATATCAATCACAACAATATCATTCGTTAGAAGACGTGCCGACTGAATACATGCATGGATATTGTTTTCTTCGTTTCTGGTATGGATGATGATAGTTATCATTGGGTATGTTTGCAATACAGCTTATTGTATAATATCCTGTTACTATAGTAAAAGCACAATCTAATCATGCGTAAAATAATATTTATTTTTTTCCTCATCACTATTGCATTTGTGATTTACTTATCTGCTCGGCCTATTATTGACGGCAATATAAACTTTCATACAGATATTGCTCGCGATTTTTTGCTTTTTGAAGATATATACTACAATCACAATGTTACTCTCATTGGTCCACGATCTGGTGGCATTCCAGGGGTGTTTCATGGACCTCTTTGGATATATATCAATGTTCCTGCATACATCATTGGAGCTGGCAATCCTATTACAGTAGGGTGGTTTTGGGTAGGCCTTTTTGTATTGAGTATTGCTACTACATATTATGTAGGACTCAAGATGTTTGATAGAACAACTGCTATGGTAGCGAGCGTTATATACACATCTGCTATAGGAACGACTGTTGATAGGTTTTTTAATCCTGCAGGGGCGGTATTGTTGGCGCCAATATTCTATTATACGTTATGGAAGTATTTCAAAACGAACTCTTGGCAATGGCTTTCAATCTGTCTTTTCATATTGGGCTGTATAATCCAATTTCAAATGGCATTTGGCGTTCCAATTCTTGTTGTTATAGCACCAACAATATTGTATCAAATTTGGAAGAAAAAAACCTATAAACACTTATTAAGTTTTGGGTTTCTTATGATTCCACTTGTGAGCTATATGTTATTTGAATTACGGCACGATTTTTTACAAATTAAATCAGTTATCAACTATCTAAGTGGGGCGGATATAATTGGCAAACAAGATCAATCATTTAATGGTCTTATTTATAATAGACTCAATGTGTTGATGAGTGATGCAGTTGGAATGATAACTTACAACGTATTATGGCTTACTATGCTTGTAGTTTTTTCGTTTATTTATGCAGTAGTTAAGCATGTTAAAAAAATAACATTAGATAATAAATACGTTCTTTTTCTTCTTTTATATATTGGGTATTGGATTATTATTTTACCCTACAAAGGAGTGGTATGGGACTACTACTATTGGCCATTTACTGGGCTGCTTGCACTGGTGTTCGCTTCTACCCATAAGTATATTAATAAGAAAGTATTTATGATTATATTTATAATGGTTTTTATAAATAATTTTAGAACGTTATACCCACCGCGTTCTGCAGATACTATTCCTCAGGGATCGTGGAAGTTTTTTCAGTCAATAGCTGAGAAAGTATATAAAGATGCTCCTGCGGAATTTGGTTACTACACATACACTACTGATCAGTTTGGTTATTCATCCCAGTACGCAATGCATCAAGAAGGTAGACAGCATAATGATAAAAGTGGATTTCCCTTTGAGAAAAAACAAACGACATATTTACTTATCGACGACCCTGGAGATCATCCAAGCACTAATCATATCGATTGGCGCTTATACGATGTTCGTATTGATAGTAAGCCAAAAAATGAGATTGAAATTCCCAATTCAATTTATAGGGTAGAGAAATATATACTGAATAAGAAACAACTTCAAGAACCTTCGAACCCCTATATGCTCAACTCGCTAATTTTCCGGTAATTATGAAAAGATTATCAGGACTGCTCACGGATCACATCTGGGAAGTGATTCTCATCGTGATCTTTGGATTTTTATTTTTCTATCGACTCGATTGGGTCACTCTAGGTAGCTGGGATGAGGCATGGTATGGGTCTATTGCCCGTACCATATCACAAAGTAATGAATGGATGCTTATAGAGTTTAATGGTAGGCCATTTTTTGATCATCCCCCAATGGGCTTCTGGCTTATGGCAGTAAGCTATAAATTATTTGGCATCAGCGAATTTACTACTAGATTACCAAGCGCTCTTCTGGGATTTGTTAGTATGATTCTCCTCTACAAAACATCGATACTACTCTTTGGTAAAAGGGTGGTGGGCTTCGCAGCAGCTCTCATTCTTGGAACTTCGGTGTGGTATGTGCTCCGAGTTAGATCTGGCAATTTAGATTCTCCCTTTGTCTTTTTCTATATTCTTACTATTTACCTTTCTCTTCTTTCCAGAAAAAATATGAAGCTTTTCCCACTTACCATGGTATCATTTGGCGCACTTATGTTAACAAAAACACTGGTCGGTGCATCTGCTCTTCCCATAATTGGACTGTTATTATTCTCTCAACTTTTAAATATTGTTAAAAATTGGAAATGGATTCTTGCAGGATTGGCAAGCTTTGCCATAGTAGTATTACCGTGGTATATGATCCAAAAGGAAACGTATTCAAACTTTATTGAGCATCATTTCTTTACCATTGGAACTCGAGGTAACTCAGCGGCTTCTTATTTACAACTCGAATATGAATTACCTCTTTTTTACCTCCACATGGGAATTCGTAAGTGGTATAAATTGTGGTTAGTTTCTGGAGGGGTCCTACTTATAACATTAAGATTTCTCAGACCAAAAGTGCTCATTGTATTGCTGTGGAATGCAGTCATTCTTTACCCATTTCTTACTACCGA
>JAQBTX010000010.1 GCA_027624795.1 bacterium
CGAAAAACTTGCAGTATATTGATCCATTCCAATCTCTTAAGAAATCTTTATAGGGTCTTTTAATATTACCGATTGGAATATCTTTACTGTAGTATTCTTTTGGAACCACAGAATCGTAGATATAAAATACCTGTTCGTAATCATCATATCCCCATATAGAAACAATGTGACCTACAACTAAACCTCTAAGTGCTGAGTAATTTATTGAGCCATTCTTGTAACTGTAGCCATTACCTATGGTTATTGGAACAGGGATATTTTGACTTAAGATATTTTTAAGTACTTCAATCTTTTGCTGATTACTCTGTTTATCCATAAACTTGCCTTCAACTTCTAGTCCGTAATCTATGAGGATGTTGGAGAAATCCGCCAATCTAATCATGGTTCCGGTTATTCTGTTAAATACTGCAACATGGTATTTTCTAGGATCACTATGAATTCCTTTTCCATATGCCTCTAGAACAGCTTTGGCAGTATAAACCCCGCAATGCACAGCGCCTTGTTTGAGATACTCTTTTGGTTTTCTGGTTAATATGTATTTATTTGGAGTTCTCATAATTTTCATCAAAGTCAGCTTTTAACATAATCAGATTATATTATGATTTCTAATCCCTGTGGTTAAGAATCTTGCTTTACCCCTCAAACTTCGCAATAATTAATGCTACTCTAAAAACCCCAAAGATAATACTCCTCCACGCAAGCGTTGAGGTATCTGTCATCCGCCAGTTGGCGGATCCAGACTGGATCCCCGCATGCGCGAGGATGACATAGTTCCAAAATCCTCACTCACTTATATCATATTTCTCCAGAAGTTTTTGGTTGCCTTCTATCTGGTATCGCAATAGTTCAGCGTAGATTCCTTTACCCTTTGCCAGATCTGCTGGATTACCTTCATTAACTATAGTCCCCTTATCTAAAACTATTATCCGATCGGCATTTTGAAGAGTTGAGAATCGGTGAGCGATCACGATGACCAGCTTGTTTTTCATGAGTTTATCTAGAGCTTCTTGCACTAACTTTTCACTTTTGGCATCAAGTGAACTCGTGGCTTCGTCTAATATAAGTATGGGTCGATTGGAAAGTATTGCGCGCGCTATTTGTATGCGCTGTTTTTGACCTCCCGACAGTTTCACTCCCCGCTCGCCTATGGTTGCATCAAGTTTTTGAGGAAGTCCCTTTACAAAATCCCAGGCATTTGCTTGCTTCAACGCTTCAATGATATCTGCATCTTTTGCATTGGTCGATCCGTACGCAACATTTTCACGAATGGTAGTAGAAAATAATTCACTATCTTGAAATACCAGAGATATATGTTCACGAATTTCTTTGTGAGGAACATGAGCATACGAGTTTCCATTGATGGAAATAGTACCTGAAGTCTGTTCATAGAATTTGAGGATGAGGTTGGTAATAGTTGTTTTACCAGCACCCGAATGACCCACCAATGCAACCGTTTCTGGACCTTTCATATCAAAAGAAACATTTTTTAGCACATTCCTGCCTTCACCATATTGAAACGATACATTCTTAAACGCAATAGACGAATGGGTAGATTTTTTCATTACAGACTTCACATCTTTTATATCAAACGACTCAACACTTTCCAGATCAAGAATTTCAAAATACTCTTTAGAACCTGTTTCAGCTTGTTTAATGCGTTCCAGTATAAAACTCATGGCAAACAGTGGTCGACGGAGCCTATTGAGAAGTTGGAATATGAGCACTAATTCTCCAAAGGACATAATGCCCAAAAAGGTTTCTCGAAAGACAATGAAGAGTATACCGATGAGTGCTACTTCAAGTCCAAAGTTTCGCAAAAAATTAAGGATGTGATACGTCAGGGACTGCTTGTCATATATGGCTATGCTCTTCCCCATCTTATCTGAAACGTATGAATATTCCTCACGCTGCGCACCATAGCTTCTCACTAACCGTATGTTACTGATGACTTCTTGTATACGACCGCGAGTTACATCTTCAATCTTGTTTCTCTTGACTTGAAACTCCCCCCATTTACTGGTTGAAATGTGACTAATGTAAATATACAAAGGGAACGTGGCCAATGCCAAAAGTGCTATAGTCCAGTTGTAATATGCCAAGATTCCAATTGAAAAAATAGTTTGCACAAGTGCTGGAACGATGAAGTTGCTCATAGCTCCCAAAAAGTCTTGCAAAGACACGATGCCACGAGAAAGTTGATTGACTATTTTCCCTGAAATTTCTGAATCAAAATAGCGTTGAGAAAGTGAAAATATCTTTTGATAAAAATGTTCGGTGAGGTACTTGCCGATACGTGCGTTGGTGTAGTCTCCAATTCTAAACGATACTGCTTCGGAAATAATGGTAATGATATTGAGTCCAAACATGAGCCCAAGCAGCCAAAATGCCGCATTTATGTTCCCCGTTCCACTGACAATTTGATTTTGAAGCTCATCTATGACAAATTTAATAACTATGGTACCCGATATATCTATGAGAGATGAAACCAATATGATGGATGAGAGCCCAATAAGAAGCTTGTGAAAAGGTTTTGCTATGGTAATAATTCGCCAGATGCTTTGCATGTGTGCATTGTAACACGGTAATAAAGATACGAGTATAATGAATCTATGACATGGAAGAATGCAATAATTCTCATATTTTTTGGCGTACTTTGTGGCATATTTGCCGTGATGTATTTCTTTATTCCTTCTCGCTCGACAGAAGTCTCTCCGGTAACCTATTCAGCACCTCTTGAGATCACCCCAGATCCAAATCCAGTGCGCAAGCAAGTGATTGGATTTCTACCCAGTTGGTCGGTTGCAGCAAAAGCCAAAGTGAACCCAGAGTATTTGGATCAGATTATTTATTTTGGTATTGGAATTAACAAGAATGGAGAACTGATGAAAGTTGATGAAGAAGGAAAGGATCTATTGGAGTGGCACTACTTTAAAACTGATTATATGAAAAATGTTATGAGTAAGGCTCATGAAACCGATACAAAAATACTGGTAACCATAAAGAATTTTGATAATGAAGAAATTGATACCCTTATAAGTAGTGGAAGCGCTACCAACAGAGCTATTTCTCAGATATCAAAGCTCATTACTGATTATGAGCTTGATGGCATCAATATTGATTTTGAATATTTCTCAGATTCAGATTTTCCCACCGCTAAACACATGAATATATTTTTAGAAAAACTTACCACTCAACTAAAAAAGGAGCACCCTAACACAATTATTTCATTTGATGTAAATGCTACCGCCATTTATGAAGATAAAGCTTACGACATGGTTCGTATTGGCGAACTGGTAGATCAGGTTATAGTGATGGGTTATGACTACCATCGTCAGTCATCAACCGTCTCTGGAGCAGTAGCGCCGCTTGTTTCAAAAGGAGATGCTCCCAGTGTAACCAAATCGATTGATTCACTGAAGGGTCGCGTTCCTTATGATAAAGTTATATTGGCTATACCTTTGTATGGGTATGAATGGCAAACGTATTCTAAAGATCAGGGAAGTTATACCATTCCTGGATCCGGAGCGCTGGCTAGTTATAAACGGGTACGAGAACTTATAGAAAGTAAAGATGATGTTGCTATTTCGTATGATAAAAAATCGATGTCGCCAAGACTCGTGTATGTTCAAAGTGGTGCCATAAAGCAAATTTATTATGAGGATGAAAAATCTATCAAGTCAAAACTAGAATTAGTACATGATAGAGATATTGCGGGGATCGCATTGTGGGCACTTGGCTATGAAGGTACTTACTTAGAACCCTGGTTGCTGATTAAAGATACCATGCGAGATCTTTAAAGTGATATAATTGAGCCCATAAGCCTGTGTAGCTCAGTTGGTAGAGCAACGGTATCGTAAACCGTAGGTCGTCGGTTCGATCCCGACCGCAGGCTCAACATGAAGATGAGATGACCTATAAATTATTACCCTATGTCACGGTTATATCGTCATAAACAACATCAGCAAAATAAGAAAATTGGTATTTTCTTAGTGCTTATGGTGGTTAGTCTGTTCATACTTTTTAAACTTGGATTTAGGTCGCTCATTGATTCAGCAGTGCTTTTGAGTTCTTTTGGAGATAAAAAAGAAGTTCTTGCAGAATCAGATAAAGATTTTGTTGGATTCCTGCAACTTGATGAACCAATGACTGCCACCAATTCTGCAGAATTACTCGTTGAGGGAAGTGTGAAAGATTATGACTCCTTAGTATTTTATATTAATGACACTCCAGTCGATGAAACTAACATACAAGGAAGTAGTTTTTCTGAAAAAATTACTGGATTGGAAGTTGGAGAAAATAGGGTATATGTCGAAGCTCGCTCAAAAGACACCAAACACACGGTTAGTTCTGATGTATATGTGGTGATGTATACCAATGAAATTCCCAAAATAACCATCGATTCCCCCAATGACGGCGATACCATTCGTTTGGCCGACCTAAAAATAAGTGGTTCCACAAAACCTGGTGCAAATCTTCGCATAAACAATCAACCCGTAGTAGTTGGATTTGATGGATCAATCAATACAACATATCGATTAAAAGAAGGAGATAATACCCTCATGTTTACTGCAACCGATATTGCAGGCAATAGCGCTACTTATGAATTGAAGGTGAAGTATGAAAAGGATGATTGATTTATTGTCATGCTGAATTTATTTCAGCATCTTTCAAGATCCCGAAACAAGTTCGGGATGACAAGGAGTAATAAAATACAAACAATACAATGACAAAAGGATGAAGGAGAATATTGTCAAATAGAGATATGATCGATAAAAAAATAAGTGATAAGTGGGAAAACACACTTACTTTCGATAACTGCAAAAGAATAATACATGCCATTACTAGACCGACAACTCCCGTTGTTACTCCTATCATAAGAAAGCTCGAATGAAATGATGCAATGCCATGTGATGGATTGTAATCTTCTACAAATACCTCATCAATATACTTCTCTTTTTCAAACCGTATATGATTGTATCCGATGCCTGAAATGATGTTTTGTGACCATATGTCTACTCCTTGTTGATAGTCAGTCATACGAGATTGTATTGAAGTGGTGCGAAAAAGATTGGTACTTTCACTATTTGTTTTTCCCCAGAATACAAAAATGAGTAAAGCACTCATAATGATAATTCCCATTTGTTTGAATTTCATCTTTTTAATTAATATGTATCCGAGTGTTACCAGCGCTGCAACCAACGCACCTCGGGAATAGGTCAGTAATAATAGTATTCCCAGGATCCCTATAGATAGAAATCGGTAAATGATTGAAAGTTTACTTTGAAACAAATAAATCATGCTCAACACTAAAAAAGCTGCTGCAAGGGGAGGTTCTAAAAATAATCCGACTGCTCGCTCATTGTGAGGATCCCATCCAAGGTAGGCAATATTTCCTATATTGGGGTAAAGAACATATTGAACCAACATGGTCCCGGTAAACCATACAATAAGCAAAGATATTGCGATAGATAATCTATTCTTAAAAAGAACTGATTCGTGAGATAAGTATTCCCAGAAATAAAATCCAAATAATATGTGCATTCCCAAACGAAGTAAGTATAAAAGAGCAATGCCATTTTCATACCATGAATAAAAGAATGATGAGAAAGCAAAACTCATGATGGTCCAGACTACAATGATGTGCACCATACGCAATCGAGGATTTTTTAGAAAGGTGAGTCGATATGCAAACATTGCAAGAATGGTAAAAACAGCAAGAGGCATTTCATATAAATGAATAAAAATGGGGTAGTCTCCTAATCCAATTCGACCAATTTGCCCAAGACTAAAGAAGAATATTAAAACAAAAATTGATATACGAAGAGCAAGGTTCATGGCTTCATGGTATACAATTTCGATCGTACTAAAAATGAATGAAAACTCATCATGAATGAATACACAAATCCGGCAGCTCCATCTAAAAATCCTCCCTTAATAAGGTAAGTGTAAATAAATTTTCCGAATGGATAGATGAGTATGGTAAAGATAGTTGCACGTACCCCGTTATCATGTAATTCTTTTGCACGAATCGAGCTATATCTATTTATTGACTCTATAAAACTCGCTACAGTTGGATGTGGATAGTGATCTAAATACCCATTGAGTGTCTCAGCATTGAATTTTGAATTAAAGGCTTCATGAACTAAGTGCTTCCATGATCCACTCCCCCTTTTTACCAATCGTATGATTCCTTGGTGATACGCCGTAGATACTTCACCATGAGTAAGTTGTCTCCCCCACCAGTTATCACGTCGTTTAATGTAAAAGACTTGTTTTTTATTTTCACTAATTGCTTTCAATATGCTTTTTTGAAGTTCATTGGTAACTTCTTCATCTGCATCTATGTAAAGAAGCCACTCCCCTTTTGCATAATTCATCCCCACGGTTCGCAGCGCTGAAAAGTTGTTTTTAATACTGGAAGTAATTACTTTTGCCTTCATGGCTCTGGCCATATGACCAGTGGTGTCTGTGGAAGTATTGTCGACCACTACTACCTCATCTGCAAAGGTAAGCGAAGTAAGACATCGGGGTATATTTTTCTCTTCGTTTTTAGCTATAACAATCGCTGATAGTTTCATATTCATAGTATAATATTAAATCGCTGTAATGTCAGTGCGCTTAGCGTCTTATCGAAAGGTTGTATAGCTCAGTTGGTAGAGCATTCGATTCACATTCGAAAGGTCTCTGGTTCGAGTCCAGATACAACCACATCTTAAGAAAGTATAATAGATTCGTGTCATTCACGAGGAGTATATACGACGAAGCGATCTCTATAGTAATGAGAAAGTTATTATAGCTCTCCCTTCAAGAAGGGAGTACCCGAAGGGGGAGGGATGTTATTTCTAGGAATTCTCTTCAATCCATTTTTCAATTACGAGTACTGCACCATCGGGATTTTTTCGAATATGATTATCGAAAAATCGAATAAAGTGAACGCCATGTTGTTCAAGCTCTTTCTGTCTTTTTTGATCTTCTAACTCTGCATACTTATGAATAGATCCATCTACTTCAATAGCGAGATTTAATTCTGAACAATAGAAATCTACAATGTAGTTGAGAAGTGGTTTTTGTCTGAGAAACGTATATCCTTTTACTTTCTTTTTCTGAATACATTTCCATAGTAATATTTCAGATAATGTACTCATATTCCTCATCTCCTTTGCAAGTTTCTTAAGATTTGGATTATAGGGAATGGGCTTCATTCATTTAGTTTAATTTCTCTTAGGGTTTAATTCCCCGACGCTTGCGTCGTTTTGAACTATGTCATCCCCGACTCGATCGGGGATCCAGTCTGGATTCCCGCCTTCGCGGGAATGACAGATACCCCGATGCTCTGCGTCGGGGAGTATCATTACATCCCCCACCCTAACGGGCACCCCCTTCATAAGGGGGACCTATTCCAACGATATTTAGATTGCCGCGCTCCACTCTGTTCCGCTCGGGAATGACATATATATTATAAAGAGGTCAGTTGTATTTGGGCAAATTCTTAGTTAAAATGATCAGATATGTTTCTTCTGAAAGGTCTTATCATGTTTCTCATGGAAATCATGGAAACCATTGTATTTGTCGGCTCACTCTTTATTGTTGTGTACTTGTTTGTGATGCAGCCAAATCAAATTAAAGGTGCTTCAATGGTACCCACATTTGAAAATGGTAATTACATTTTTACCAGTAAAGTTACCTATAAAATGCGCAAACCAATTCAGGGTGATATTGTAGTATTTCACTCGATAAGAAATCCAGATATCGAATATATTAAGCGTATCATTGGATTGCCAGGAGACACTGTGCTCATTGAAAATCAGGAAGTATATGTAAATGGAAATCAGCTTTCAGAGAATTATATATCTGCCAAAACCACTCTTATACCAGGAAGTTATGTTCAAGAAGGAGTGTCTCTTACTGTTCCCGAGGGACATTATTTTGTATTGGGAGACAACAGACCCAGGTCTTCTGACTCTCGAGAATTTGGACCAATAGAGTTTGAAAGCATCATCGGTCAAGTATTTTATAGATATTTTCCCATAGATAAAATGGGCAAAGTAGAAAATCAATTTATTCAAGCACGGGTAGATCTTCCTGCTCTGGCTCTTCTTTTGGCTCGCTCTTAAGCTTACTCACAATTTTGCGAATAAA
The DNA here is from genome assembly GCA_027624795.1 of bacterium. GTDB lineage: Bacteria > Patescibacteriota > Microgenomatia > UBA1406 > GWC2-37-13 > UBA1450. The sequence continues at coordinate 8,140 of JAQBTX010000010.1, forward strand.
TGCTGAAGTCTGTGATGCGGGACCGCGCTGTTCGATAACTATTTTTGATCGAACTTGTGATTGAAGTATGCGTACTTTTCCTTGAAGTGTATCCTGAAGGAGTACTTCTATTTTTTTAAGTTCATTGGGAGGAATACTCTGGTTGTCGCTCACCACATCGTACTTCATGCGTCTCACTACCAGTTCAGTCTGAGTAGAGGTAAGATTGTTTGTTAATACTTCTTCATAAGCTTCCTCTATCTCTGCGGGAGTTTGCAGACGAGATAGTATCATCAAATGTGTCGCTGAGATCTGTTGAGAATAGTACCCATCTATAACCAATTGAGGTACTCGAAGGAGTCTATGAATGTGAGAGATATATGATGGATGTTTAGATAAGTGAGCAGCAATTTCAGGAAGTCGAATTTCATATTCATTGCGAAGCACATCTATAATGCGCGCTTTCTTGAGAATATCATTCTCGGTAGTAAGGGTGTGTATCAGTTCATTTTGAGATACATGCTGCATGGAGTTACACTACTTTTACGTATTGCTTTCCTTGTTTTTTGAAGTACTCAACAGTTCCCGCAACGAGTGACATAAGAGTATAGTCTTTACCTACCAACACATTTTTACCTGCATTCACTTGAGATCCTCGCTGTCGAACTATAATGTTGCCTGCAATCGCCTTTTGACCGCCGTAAAGCTTTACTCCTAATCGTTTTGATATAGAGTCTCTATTGCCTTTTACTGCTCGTTGTGCTTTTGTATGTGCCATGTTGTTTTATTAAAGTGACATGATCTTAATTTTTGTTAATTCTGCTCGAAATCCTCGAACAACTCGTGAACGAACTTTTGATTTAAATTTTGCAATTCGAATTTTATCACCTTTAAAGTGCTCTAGTACCTCACCGGAGGCTGTTTTCTCAAGATGAGGGGCTCCAAGTTCTATTGCTTCACCTTCTTCGCTAAATAACAAATGAAGGGGAAATGTTACCGTTTCACCTTCTTTTGCGTGTTGTTTTTCTACGGTTATTGTATCGCCTTTTTTTACGATGTATTGTTTACCGCCCACATCGATGACGCCATGAGTATTCATATAGAGTATTATTATACTGCATTAAGGCAGTAGTGCAAGCCCGATAATGAATGTTATAAGTGATGACCCTCCATATGATATAAAGGGAAGCGTTATGCCAGCTACCGGAAGTAATCCAACATTCATACCTATATTCACGCAGGTTTGAATGATGATAAATGCAGAAAACCCAATAGTGTAATAATACTTATACTGCTCATCGGGGTCACTGCGAGACATAAATGAAGCAATTCGCATGAACAATATACCAAAAAAGACTATATAGAGTGATATGAGTATTAATCCTCCTAATAGTCCAAATTGTTCTATAAGTGATGAAAAGGCAAAATCAGTATGGTATTCAGGCAAGAATCGTAATTGTGTCTGCTTCCCTAAACCAAGACCTTTTCCAAAAACACCCCCTGAACCTACGGCAATTATTGCCTGAGACATGTTATAAGAAGCCCCTGATGAATCCAATTGAGGATATATAAAGCTTTGAATTCTATCTTTTTGATAGTCATGTAATGTGAACCATATAAGAGGAATTGATACAATGATGATGCTAAAAAAAATCACCAATTGCCTAGTAGGAAGCCTTGCATGAAGAGCCATGATCATAAATATAGCTCCTAAAATCAGTGCGCTCCCTAGATCTGGTTGTAAGAAAATGATGAGCGTTGGGATTGCTGTATATATAATCCCGCTTAAAAATAAGAATCGTTGAGACATAAATGTTCGCTTGCGCGCAAACATCTGTGCTAAAAATACAATCAAGAATATTTTAAGCAGTTCTGATGGCTGAAATTGAAATAAGCCAATATCAAGCCATCTTCGTGATCCATTTGCTACAACGCCAAAAAAATAGGTTCCTACTAAAAGAAGCATGGATACCCAATAGAATAATGACGCATTTGATCGAAAAAAATACCGATAAATATTGAGTCTTCGTATAAGAGTAAAAGCGATAATTCCTAGCCCACCATACAAAGATGCGGGCACAAGAAGGTCAGGTCTAATACCAAATAAATTAACAAGTCCAAATAGATAAATAAGGATGATTGGTAAATAATTAAGAAGTGGCATGCATATAGTGTACCTTACCCCTTTTGAACATCAAGCTTTTCACCGTATGATATGGTCAATGCATTGACTTGTTCTTGTATCTGTTGTTCAAATTCCTTCAATCCTTCAGGAAGAGTGATTGCTACTTTGTCATTTACCTGCACGCCAAGTTTTTTTCGCATTTGTTGAATGCTTCGCACAACGTCACGGAGCTCTCCTTCTTTTTTCAGTTCAGGGGTAAGAACGGTGTCGTAAGAAAGCGATATCTCTGAGGTTTTTTCCGAAGAAAATTCAACTGACTTTACATTGAGCTCATCTGCAATAAGTTCTTTATAAGCATCAATCTTTTCTGATAGTATCAACTGTTGAGTTGATGGTAGGCTTACCGTGACTGAGGCTAAAGGTTGGCGCACTTTAAGCTCATGATCTTTTCGCACTTTATGACCTACTTCTACCATTGCTCGAACAATTTCCATATCATGAATGAGATCTTCATTCACTTCAATACCCTGTTGTTCAGGCCAATGTGACAAGTGTACTGACTCTTTTCCGGTTATCGATGTGTAAAGTTCTTCTGTGATAAATGGCATAAGGGGCGACATGATAATACACAGATCGACTAAAACGGTACTTATGGTTTTGTAGAAATCGTGCTTATCTTCTCTTCCTCGAGATCTGCGTACATACCAGGTAGACATATCTGATACTAACGATTCAATTGCCTCTGCCGCAATGCGCGGTTCGTATTTTTCAAGAGATGATCGTACCAACTCTTGTGTTTGTTTAAGCCGCACAAGGATCCATTGATCAAGAACAGAAGTGAGCTCAATTATGTCGATTGTATCTGGTGAATAAGCGAAGTTGTCAAGTTCTGAATATTGTTTGTAGTATTTATACGTATTCCACAACAGTAAATAAAATTGTCTTCGCACTTCATTGGTTATTGTGTAGCCAAAAAGAAGATTATCTGCAGGATTATGACGTATATATGCCCAGCGCATGACATCTACTCCAATGTCGTTGGCACCTTCATTAAATTCAATTGAGTTGCCCGTACTTTTATGCATGGCCTTTCCGTCTTCTGCAAGAAGCGTGGCAAATCCAAGAACGCGCTTAAAGGGATTGGTATCTTCCAGAACCGTAGACATAGCAATCATAGCGTAAAACCAGTTTTTGAATTGGCCGGGAAATGATTCGGTTATGAAATCTACGGGAAACCATTTCTTCCATTCTTCTTTGTTAGATGTATATAATGGTTCTCCTTTATTATGTTCTTTGATGGTTGAATAGGGAACGATACCTGCATCAAGCCATGGGTTACCGACATCTCCTATGCGCTGTGACTCTTTACCACAAGCTGGGCATGCGATAACTACTTCGTCAATAAATGGCTTGTGAGGGGATTTTCCTTCCATCTTATCCCAACCTTTTATTGCTTTCGCTTTCAGTTCTTCTTTCGATCCCAAAACAGTAAATTCTTCACACTCACTACAAACATATATGGGAAGCGCTAATCCCCAATAACGATTCTTTTTAGATATCAGCCAGTCATGCATATTTTTGAGCCAGTCAAGTTCCCGTGCAAGACCAAAGCTAGGCATCCATTCTATTTTCTTAGTTACCTCTATCATGCGCTCTCGCAGTGTTCGAATGTCCTTCTTTACATTATTATCATTTAGATTTTGAGTTTGTTTAGGATTTAGGATTTTTGATTTCGGATTTGGCTGAAGGTCCATCGCAATGTACCATTCATCTGCCACTTTCCAAACCAGTTCAGTTTTACAGCGCCAACATCCAGGATACCTATGTTTGTATCGACGTATTTCAAAAATCCATCCGCCAGCTGGCGGACTCCCTTTTTCGTCTTTTTCTTTCAAGTAGTCAAATATAATTTCCGGATGCTTCTTTGCATTTTTTCCGGCTAAAAATCCCATATAGGGAAGGTAGTCTGCATTGTCTGCTATAACGGGAATCATAGGCAATCCAAGCTTTTTTCCGAGTTTAAAATCTTCAGTTCCCGCACTGACCGCAGTATGCACTAAGCCCGTTCCCTCTTCGGTTGTTATTGGCATGATGAGTGAGTCGGTTGCTACAACGGTGTGAAATGTATCCTTGTTTGAGTTAGCAACTTCAGAAACTGCATCAAGCTCATCAAACGGACCTTTGTATTTCAAACCAACGAGCTCTGTTCCCTTCACGGTTTTAACAATCTTCTGATATTCTTTTTTGAAGACTGATTCTATAAGTTCGTGTGCCACCCAAAACAGGTCGCCAGTTGTGCCTTGCACAAGTGAATAGTCAATTTTCTTATCTACTGCGACTGCTATGTTTGCAGGAAGTGTCCATGGAGTTGTGGTCCAAACCAATAAATACTCATCTTTGCGTCCTTCAATAGGAAGTTTAAAATAGATTGATTCGTGAACAACTTCTTTGTAATCTTCTGTAAGCATTTCATGTTGTGATATGGCAGTTTCGCATCGGGGGCACCACGGCACAGATTCATGACCCTTGTATATCCATCCGTTTTCATGACAGGTTTTCAGAAAATGCCAAATCATATAGTTGTTCTCATCGGACATGGTATAGTATGAGTTCTCCCAATCTGCAAAGTAGCCGAGCCGTTTGGATTGCTCTGTTTGAATGTCTGCATATTTATGCACTCGATCCTTACATAGTTGAACGAATTTTGCTATAGATGCTTTTGGATCTCCTTCAACCAAATTTTCAATATCTTGCTTATTTCGTATTCCCAGTTCCTTTTCTACTTCAACTTCTACCCAGAGTCCTTGACAGTCAAACCCACTATTAAATCGTTGCTTGTGACCGGTAAGATTATGAAACTTTTGCCACAAATCCTTGTATGTTCTTCCCCATGCATGATGTACACCCATGGGATTATTGGCAGTTATGGGCCCATCTTGAAAGGAAAATCTCTTTTCAGAAGAATCATTTTTATGAAGATACTTTTCTACCACACCACTCTCATACCAGGTTTTAAGCCATTTGTTTTCCATGTCTACAAAAAATTGTGTGAATGCGTCTTTTTGAGGTTGTTGTGCCATGATGAAGTCTATTGTAACATTTCCTTACTTCTTTCTCAAAAACGCAGGGACATCGAATTCGTCACTTTCTTCTAACTTATGAGTGGGTGCAGGAAGTTCTTCGGTATCATCGGGAGGATATAAGGAGATATCTTCTTGAACTTTTTCATCAATTTTACTTTCTTGAGGAGTAGTTATTTTGGGAGCCAATATATCTTCTTGTGGTTTTTGGAACTGAAATAACTTCATGCTATTTTCATCAAATCGCGTAGCAATGACCGTTATCTTGATCTGATCCATAAGTCGATTATCTATAGCAGCTCCAAATATGATGTTAGCATCGGGATCTACTGATTTACTGATTGTTGTTGCTGCCTCATCGATCTCAGTCATAGATAGATCTTCTCCACCCACAATATTGAGCAGAATCCCCCGTGCACCATCTATCGTTGTATCTAGAAGTGGTGAAGATATTGCTTGTCGTATAGCAGCAATAGCACGTTTATCACCACTGGCTATTCCCATACCCATAATTGCATTTCCTGCATCTTGCATAATACTTCGCACATCGGCAAAATCTACATTGATGAGTCCTGGTAAGGTAATAAGTTCCGCTATACCTTTTACTCCCTGATGAAGCACGGAGTCAATTTTTTTAAATGCTTCTACAATTGATGTTTTTTTATCTATTACTTGCAAAACCCGCTGATTGGGGATCACAATAAGTGTGTCTACCGCATTTTTGAGCTCTTGGATGCCATCCGCAGCACTGCGCTTTCGAGGAGCTCCTTCAAATTCAAAAGGTTTTGTTACAACCGCTACCGTAAGGGCACCCGATTCTTTGGCAATTTGAGCAATGATGGGAGAAGCGCCCGTGCCCGTTCCTCCACCCTCACCACAGGTTATAAAAATCATGTCTGCAGTACCAAGTTCTTCTTTGAGTTTTTCCCGTGATTCTTCAGCTGCTTTACGACCCATTTCTGGATCCCCACCTGAACCAAGTCCTTTGGTAAGTTGATCGCCGATTTGAATTTTAATCTCTGCTTTATTATGAAGAAGCGCCTGCGCATCGGTATTTATAGCAACAAATTCAACACCTTCTATGCCACCTTCATTAATCATTGAGGTAAGTGCATTTCCGCCACCACCACCCACTCCGACTACTTTGATTCGTGCTGCTTGTCCAGCTTTTGGTTTAATAAGCATAATATGTTGAAACGGTAGTTATGGTAAAAACTGTTTTACCAATTTCTTACTTTTCGCTATTATATCATTCATGGAGAAGTTTTTCAGAACTGAGTTAAAGTCTTTGTAATTTTTAGTGTCAGTAAGCACTTCATTGCCATAGTACAACAATCCTAAAATGGCAGAATACATGGGGTCTTTCACTTCGTCAACTAACCCACTTGCACGTTCTGGTATTCCAATTCGTATGGGAAGTCGTACAATGCGTTTTCCTAGTTCTACCATCCCCGATGTCAGTGCACCGCCACCGGTAATGACAAGTCCTGATGGGATTTGTCTTTCATAGCCACTTTGTGTAATCTCATCTCTAATATAGCTATACATTTCTTCGATGCGTGGACCAATGATGCCATCAATTACTTCTTTTGGTGTTGCGTCGGGCAATTTTTCGGGAATATGTAGTTTTGAAGCATCCAGAAGGTTCTTTTCTTTACCCTTCATTTCCTCCTCAATCTTCTTTCTATTGTTACTTAAATAAAGTTTTATCTTTTCAGCAGAATCCAAAGATATTCGAAGACCAACAGCAATATCGTTACTTATGTGGCGTGCACCAATGGGGATCGATACAGAATGTGAAAGTGCCCCTTCAACATAAATACTGATGTCGGTTTTGCCTCCACCTATGTCTACCAGTGCCACTCCTAAATCTTTTTCGGTATCAGTAAGCACAGCTTCAGCTGAAGCTACTCCTGCAAATATGTGACCCAAATTACGAATTCCAAGATCATTTAATACTTTATCGATATTTTTTAAGTTGGTCGTTGAGGCGGTTATGATATGAGTATCTACTTCGAGTCGTACCCCACTCATACCAATAGGGTTATTGATTCCTCCCTGACCATCTACACTATATTCCCGGGGAGTTACTTCGATTATCCGACGGGTGTTAGAGAGAGATATAGCTCTTGCAGCTTCAATTACGCGGTGAACATCTTCTTCTACCACTTCAAATTGAGGGTTTGCAACCGCTACAATTCCATGAGAATTTTGAGAAGATATATGGGGACCACCCACGGTAACATATGCTTCTTTGATCTGGTGTCCTGCCATACGCTCAGCTTTTTCTATACTTACTTCAAGCGCTGCGGTGACTTGATCGATATCTACGATGAGACCTTTTTTTACACCGCGGGATGGAGAGGAATTAAACCCAATAATGCGGATTTCTTCTGAGTCTGAGGAAAGCGTTCCTACCAAAGTAGCTATTTTGGTGCTCCCAATATCTATTCCACAAATTAAAACATCTGCCATATATTATAAAAATTTTACAATCGGTTTATCAAATCGAACATCAATGGACTTATAAGGAGTTCCATCAATACGAAACTGCTTCACTGCCTGCTCAAATTGCCACTGCTGTGATTCCCTATTTTTTTCTGATGAGAAAAAATATTCCTTATTGCCTGTATATAATCCTAGCATATTGTACGAAACAATATCAATACTATCTACTCGTTCTTTAGTAGTTTGATTTACCAGTTGCAAAAAATACAAACTATCTTGTATTTCATCGGCGTCAATTGCCTGCCCTACCGAATAGGCTGAGAAGGGAATATGTTGATAATACAATATAATTGGGTATGATGTGCTGGGGTTATCTCTATTTTTTTCAATCACAATGCTTTCTGTACTGAGAAGCAAATACCCACCATCTATGGCAAGATAGGCACCGGGTAGTTGCTTACGAACACTGATAGCTATGGTGGAAAGAGAGGTTTTTTCAACAGATTCTATAGTGTATGTTGGGTTGAGTTGTTGAATAGTTTCAAACGTTGTGTGGTCGATATCCCATATAAATAATCCTTTCAGTTGATCTGTGCCCTTGAGTGGCTCTGACGGTTGTACGCCATCAATAACTATATGTTCTATACGAAACATCTCATCCGCACGAATAATTCCAAAAAGGAGTATCGTAAAGGTGATGATGAAAACTACGCTGTATTTATGTGTTTTTGAAAATTGCATCAACGATGATATCACTTGCTTCCGTGATATACCGCTTTTGAAGTTGTTTGAAAGCGTCCTCATATGATTGAGTTTGAGAAATCATGGTATTTATAACGTGCAAAAAATGCTCATTGCTGTCCCCTTGATCTACGATCGTGGCAACACCCGCATCTTTAAGTATTTGGGCATGTTTTTGTTGTTCTTGAGCTGCAGACCAGGGAAGTGGTATGAGTACTGACGGTTTAGAAAGAGCTATCAACTCAAAAAAGGTATTTGCCCCAGATCTACTAACAATCAGATCTGCTCGTTGCATTATATCTCCAACTTCATCGCTTGGTATATGAGTATACAGTTCATAGTGAGTGCGTTTATCGTCAGGTAATGATTCTCGGAGTAACCGAATTCTTTCATAATCATTAAATTCAGCAACATTACCGGTTTGATGAATAAGGTGATACTTTTCTAACAATGCTGACAAATTATATTCAATATACGAGTTAATGGCATGTGATCCTAATGATCCTCCGGTTATATAAATCAAAGGGAGTGATGATTTTGTAGGTTGAGAAATGTTTTTTTTGATAAATGATGTTATGCCACTTCTTAGTGGATTACCGGTATAGTGGATTTTATGTACCAATGATGAGTTTTGAGTTTCGGGAAAAGAGGTAAATATTTTTTTAGCAACGCGGCCAATAATTCGATTTGTTAACCCCAGTTCCCTAGTTTGTTCATGAGTATAAATGGAAATTCCAAGAATAAATCCCACCAAAGCCATAGGTAAGGCCAAATAGCCACCAAAAGACAATATGGCAGTTGGCCTATGAGTTATGAGTATCCAAAATGCATTGATAAAACCAAGTGGTATTCGAAGTACATCGAAAAAGGTACTCATATTCATGCTTCGTGTGAATCTTCCTGTTGTTAAGTGAATAAAGGGAACCGATCGTTTGGTTACTTCTCGATATTCAAAACTCAATGTTTCTTCTGAATTATTGTTGTATTGTCTGCCGACAAATATAATCGGTACTTTGAAGTTTCGCGCTTGCATAACATCGATCACTGCAAGCGCTGGAGTCACATGACCACCTGTTATGATAAGCGGCCGAGGTTGTTGCATATGAAATTGTATCATAATCGCGAAGTGCGAGCTATATTTATGGCAACTCCAATAAGCATAAATGACGTAAGTATATGAGATCCTCCGTAAGATATAAAAGGGAGCGGAACACCCGTAAGTGGCAAAAGGGCCGACATACCTCCAAGATTGGTTACAATCTGCAATCCAAAGAACGAAAATATACCTCCCACAAGTAACTTTCCAAATCGATCTTTGGTGGCATTATATATTTGATAGAGCTTGTATAAAAGTACAATATAGGCAAATATGAGGAGCATACTCCCTATAAACCCCATCTCTTCTCCAATGATGGCAAAAATCGAATCCGTGTGAGCTTCTGGCAGAAAAAGGTATTTTTGTCGTGATGCACCAAAACCCCTTCCGAGTATTCCTCCTTCTGAAAGCGAAATGAGAATTTGATTAATATGAAATCCAACTCCCAATGGGTCATTACTTGGATCAAGAAATGCCGTCAACCTACGCATACGGTATGGCGCTATAAAAATAAGTCCTATAAATGCGGCAATAGATATTGGCACTAACCCAAGAAGATAGTACAATCGTTGCCCTGCTAAAAAATACATGAGCATACTTATAGAAAATAAAATAATGGCTGTACCCATATCGGGTTGAAGGAGAATGAGAAACATGAGTCCTCCCACAAGCATCAAAAAAGGAAGAAACCTACTTTTATCTAGTGAGGTAAACCATGAAGATAAGTAAAGAATAATGGCAAGCTTGGCAAATTCAGTTGGCTGAATGGTGATAAATCCTAAATCAATCCAACGACGTGCGCCTCCAATTTTTTGCCCTATCCCTGGAATTAATACGACCAGAAGTAATAATACGACCGCAATCATAATGGGTACTGAAATGTAATATAAATGTTTATAGCTATAAAAAGCAAAAAAACTCATCATAGCAATACCAAGCACAATCCACCGTATTTGCAGTTTAAGAAAATAAAAACTATCACCCATGGTATTGAGTGCATTTATGGAAGAAGCTTCAAAAACAAATACGATACCGATAAGAGATAGTGCGATTGCGATGCCAATAAGTACCCAAGAAATTGAGTGTTTAGAAGTGGGTACTATTTTCTTAACCTGTTTTTTTATTTGTCTCATGAGCTTGAATGCATTTCTTGAATTGATCACCCTTTTCTTGAAAATTTTTCCATAAACTGTAACTTGGTGATGCGCATGAAAGCAAACATATTGATCCTTCTGAGGTATGTTTGAATGCATAATCTACTGCAGAGTTCATATCTTGAGCATGATAGATAGTAAGTATATCGGGGTGTTTTATATGAAGTTCTTCAGCAATGCGATTTCCAGAATCAGGAAACACCACGATGTGTTGTATATGCTTGTCGTATAACATATTAATGAGTTGGGAAAAGTCATATCCCCTGTCTTCTCCGCCTAAAAAGATCGTTTGGACATTATCAACTGCTTCTAGAGCTGCCATGGTAGATTCTGGTGTAGTAGATATGGCGTCATCTATGAATGTGATTCCATGAACTGTGCCCACCGTTTGGAGTCGGTGCGGTAAAGGCTCAAACGTTGAAACAGCAAATGTGAAATTTGCATCTGAGATATTAAGTAATGAGCAGGCCGAATATGCTGCAGCAATATTATCTTTGTTATGAGCACCTATAAGTTTTGATGTTGTTTCAGGAATACCAGTTTTATAGGGAGTCGATATTGCGGAGGTTCCTTTTGCCCAATCTGCAAGCTGGGGATATGCTGGATTATAGATGTAGTAATCATTAGGTGTGGCGTGTGCAACTATATTTTGCTTTGCGACGTAGTACTCCTCTACGGTTTTATGGTAGGGAATATGTTCTGGAAACAGACTGGTGATAACCGATATATGAGGTGAGAATTTGATGTCTGTAAGCATGTAGCTTGAAAGCTCAATAACATAAATAGTCTCGGTATCATCAAGCTTCAAGGAGTCAAGCATGGGTGAGCCAATGTTTCCCACAAGCTTTGTTTTTTTGCCACTTGATGCAAGAATGTGATAAATGAGTGATGCGGTAGTGCTTTTTCCTTTAGATCCCGTTACTCCTATAGTTTGAACTCGAGTGGGGAGGTTCGCAAAAAATATGTTGGTAGCCGTGGTATACGGAACCGATAGGTCTCGTGGAGGAATTCCAGGAGTTTTGATAACTATGTCATAGTTAGCTTGATGGGCCAAGTAATCTTTCCCATTTGATGCATCGGTTACGGTGATGCGTGATGACGGTACGTATTTTTCCAGAAAGGATTTAGTTGCTTTGCCTTCCATACCATATCCAACAATGAGAATCGTTTTATGTTCAAGTTGCGCTAATTTCATAAGGAGTTGATAATTTTTTCTAAGCTTGTTGATGCAGATGTGTTCATGACTTCTTGTTCAAGTGCTGACGCGTCGACATCTGATAAGATGTGTTCTACAAAATACTTCATAATTACGTCTTCTTCATATTCGACAGTTGCATGTATTTTTGCCAGAGCAAGCTTCATTTCAGAAGGTGTCCCGACACATTCAAATGGCTTTACCCCTTTTTCCCCCCAAAGTTCTTGATAGGTTGGAAGAAGTGATTCTTTGGCAAACAAATTTTGACCGAATGTTTCAGTTGCTGTTTCTTTTGATACAAATGCAGCAAGCATGGTAAAAACAAAAGCACATTTAGGACATTCACCGCACCATTTTGAGTTTTCTAATTGATGTGTGATAGAAAAATTTCTATTGCATCCGGAAAACAAAAGAAAGTATTCTGGCGACTCTACAAATAATTCCATAACCTGCATTTCAGATAATGGTCTTAGAAGTGATAGATAGTTGAGTTGAGGAGAGATAGTACTATGGATATAGTTTTGAAAGAGCATTTCAAATGCGTGAGACTTACTCCATTGATGATTTATTTCTTCTCCATAAAACGTTGTGTTACCAATGTCTGAAGAACGTTCGTTTCCTACTACCACGGTTGAATAATCGTACACTACCGATACGAGTATGCCGATTGCAGCGTATATGGCCGATATGGGAATATGACCATTATATATATCGGGATTCTTACTCAGCTCAATAAGGGTTGGATCAATTGTTCGTTTTATTACAAAAGGCTCTTTGCCCAACTTTGCATTAATTTTATCTATATATGAATAGGAGTGTTGAGTTTCTACGATAAAGGTATCAAAAGGTTTATGGTGCTTTTTGAGTAGCTGCGCTACTACCAGTGAGTCCTTACCCCCACCAAGACCCACGAGGCTGCGAGATTGCGGATGTAGCTTGATGGGATGGGATGTTGTAGATTCATCAAAAGGAAATGAAACCAATCCACGAAAATCAATATTGTTTTTAAAATAAAATTCACCAAGTCCCTGTGTATAAAGCGTGTTAAAAAATGATTCTTGATCGGGTGACAGTGAATACGTGCTAAACGTAATATGTTTGGGACAGTACAGTTTCCAATAACTTAAACCCAACATTACATGAATAGTCTGAAGAAGTGCCGGAGAAATATCCCGTTCAATAGGACCAGGCAGCGTTATGGTTTCTATAAACTCGTATGCTTCCTTATGAGTATTGAGTTTATATGAAAACTCAAACCTCCCATCCTTCGGGTTACTTCTAATTTCATTAAAAATAAACTCCATAGGAAGATTATACATCCTAACTGCTAACTACTAACCCCCAAGCTACTGATTAGTTTTTGGTTCTTCTTTGGGAGGAGTATCAGAAGGCTTAGGTATGGTTTTGTAGCAGTATGAATTCTTTTCTGTGCCGGATATAAAATACTCAACTTTTCCTGCGTAGCAAGGCTTAGAAACTACATTTTCCGGCTTGACACGCTCACCCTGCATATCGTACTGCGTAAGTAAGAACGTCATCATTTTGTTAAATATTACTCCAGCTCCAATCGAACCGGGCAGTTCGTGCATGGGGGTATTGTCATTATTTCCTAACCAAACACCTACTACAACTTCAGGTGTGTACCCTACGGTCCATCCATCTTTATAATCATTGGTTGTACCCGTTTTTGCAGATACTTTATGCTTCGGAAACATGAGTGAACTATTTCGTCCAAACGCAGACGATCGCGCATCATTATCTGCCAATATATCTGATATTATGTAGGCCACACCTGGATCCATTACCGATACGTGCCTCGGATTTAATTCTTCTACAGTGCGCTCTCTGTAGTCTGTTATGGTACGAATGGGTGTAGGCTCAACACGATTGCCCCCATTTGCAAAAACGCTAAATACTTGCACTAAGTCTACAAGCGTAACTTCTCCACCTCCTAAACTGAGAGATAATCCAAAACGAGAAGGATCTTGCCATGTGTCGATGCCCATTGTCTTTGCATAATCTACAAAGGGTTGTATGCCAAGTGCGTTTAATACTTTCACTGCTGGTATATTGTATGAGTTTGCAAGAGCATAACGGATTGGTATTCGACCATGAAATCGTCCATCATAGTTTACCGGTCTGTATGGGTCGCTGCCTGCGTTTTGAAAAACGATTGGGGTATCATCTATGGGAGAGGCCGCAGTATAACCATTTTCTAAGGCCATTGCATATAACATGGGCTTTAGAGTAGATCCCGGTTGGCGAAGCGCCGTGGTTACATTAAAAGCACCGTTTGATTCTGCAAAAAAATCGACCGAACCAACCATAGCAAGTATTTCCCCTGTATTGGGATTCATTACTACTATTCCCCCATTTGATACATTTTTTGTGGAGAGCTTACCTACTTCTTCTTGTAAAATACGCTCAGCTTCTTGTTGAATTGTTAGATCGAGCGTTGTATGAACGCGAAATCCTGCTTCTTGAACTTGCTGTGTACCATATTCTTGCTCTAATAGTGCGCGTGTATACATTACAAAATGCGGAGCTCGAATATTTTGTTTTAGAGGTATAACATTAAGTTCAGTCTCAGAAGTTTGCGTATACTGTTCTTGAGTGATATATCCTTCCTCTTTCATCTGATATAACACTTGATTGCGCCTCTTTCGTGCAAGCACGGGATCTACAAAGGGAGAATAGATAGATGGCGCACGAGGCAAACCTGCTAAAAGTGCAGCTTCACCTAACGATAATTCAGATGTTGATTTGCCAAAATATGATTGTGATGCCTGCTCTACACCATACGATTCTCCACCGTAAGAAACTTGATTCAAGTACATTTCCAATATTTCATCTTTTTCATATATTTGCTCAGCCCACAAAGCAATGATCATTTCTTTTACCTTGCGATCAATCGTACGATCTTGAGTAAGAAGTGCTGATTTCACAAGCTGTTGGGTTATGGTAGATCCACCCTGAAGTTCTTTGGTAATTGCGGTATCTTTTAGTGCTCGAAGCACACCGCCTACTATAGATATCCCATTATGTCGATAAAAGTTTTTATCTTCTATAGCAATCGTTGCCTGAGGAAGATAATCGGGAACAGAATTGAGCGAAATAGATGTTCTATTAATATCTTTGTAAATTTCATATAGTTGCTTCCCATTTCGATCATATAAATGGGTAGATTGCGCAAAATTCACTTCTCCAATGTAACGAGGGGAAGGGAGCTCAGCAATAGTAACATAGAGTTGATATACGATTAAAACTGCAAAACATGTGATAAATCCATAAGTAAAAAAAGTAAAATATTTGCTTCGGATGAATTTCCAAATCGATATAATTAAGCCGATAATATTTCGTTTTGTTATAGAATAATACCTTGGAATGTGGGAAATAATGATGGGAAGTTGACCTAAAAGATAAAGTGATTTCTTGGCCAAATAGGTAATAAAGACAAAAAAATAATTCACTATAAAGAAATGCGTACCTTTTCTCATAATCATAAATGCTCGTTTGATTGACCGCAATAGAGTTATATGAATAAATTCTCCCAAAGAAAGTGCAAAAAGAACAACATAATACACATGAAAAAAAATAACTTTCTCGGTTATTTTTTGAGCAATTTTTAAGGATTGGGCACTGCGGGAAATCATGGCCCTATTTTAACAAAGCTATAGGATAATTTAAAGAGGCAAATTGCGCACGAGTCGAGCCTTTACTACCAATCGTTGAAGGTAGGTTCCCGGTGGTACACAGGTGATGAGTGTGAGGTATGACTCATTAAATTGTTGCTCAAGAACAGATACTTCGTCTGGATCTACGATAAATATATCGGTTACTTCATATTCATATTTATTCCCTTCAACATGTGTTGTTACTTTGTCTCCAAGCTCCATTTTGGGCAAATAGGTAAATACTGTTTTATAATCTTTGTCATTAAAAAGTTGGGGAAGCGTGGAGTGACCAAATATCGCTACATTGCCATATTGACCAGGAAGCGATGTGGGAAGATAATGGATGAGTGTCTTAGAAAGATCGTTTCCTCCAACCTCTACCGATAAGTTAGATAAATTAAGGCGAGGAATAGATAACGTGTAATGCTTGAGCTTTACTTCATTTTGTGCTGTTGGTAGTCGAGATGTGGGAAACCATATGTTTGCTTGCGTAAAATCACTGAGGTTGTTTGAATAAGATGTATTGTCGGCATATACGGACTGTGCAAACTCCAATGAAGACACTATGCTATCTTCTGGAAGTGGGGATGTTGTAACGCGTTTTAAAAAGAGACGAGCATAGAGCTCAAATGAAATCATAGGATAAAAGGTCCAAAAGAGCATGCCTATGCCGGCTATGAGTATTACATACGACATCATGCGTGCGGCTTTTCGCAAGCGAGAAGGGGAATGTTTCACATAAACTTTGAGCGTCATTTATTTGATTTTCGTCTGAATAGTAATATTTTTTGATATAAATGGAGTCCATAAAATTCCACTCATATCTACCTTTTCTACTTCGTAGAGAGATTTAATCTTAGATTCAACCGACGATTGTGATTTTCCCGTGACTATTCCCAGTACTTTTTTGGTATCAATCATCCTGTAACTATCTGCCACAACATCCAAATTTACCAAGATCACGTCACCATCTTCATCAACATCTTCCATGGTATAGGTTATTCCAGTACCTTCCACAGTGTAACCATCTTTTATTTTCTTTTTAACAGATGAAATTAGTTCTCGTTTAAGAAGTCGGTCACTGATACTATAAAATTCAATTTCAGATTCTGCATTTAAGGTAAGTATTTCTGCCTCTTCTCCCACTTCTCCAGAAAAACTGGTTTCGCCGAGTGAGGCTGAAGTAAGAGAGGTAAGTAACACATCATCTTTAGATACGTTTGAGCCCAACACATCTTCACTGCCCGCTTCGGCTTTTTCTTCGATTTGTTGCTCTAATGTGTCCATGTCTTTTTTTGAAATGGTCGTAATTGCCTTACTGGAACCACCTTTAAAAGCTCCATCAGCTATGGCTAAAAATAATGATTCAGGCAATGATTCAGCTGAAAATTGCACACCAGAAGCAACATTGTACTCTTTGCCTATATCTGAGGCAGTAACATTTACCTTCGTTTTTCCCGATTGTTTTAATCCATCTTTGGTAATGCCACTTGCTGATGCAACTTTTATGTCCGTGTCTAGAGTGAAGATGAGATTGTTATAGGTGAGTTTGGTTCCACGGGTAAATGAACGTTCTCCGGTATCCCAATTATGAACAACCACTGAACCCGTGGCACGCTCACCTACTTCTTTCGTTCCAGTGGCCTTTTTTTGTTCTGTGAAGGCACTCTTAACAGATTTTTTAACAACTGCTAATTCTTGTGTGGCTTTTTCAACTAAGGGGACTTCTAAATCAATATTCTCTTCAACTTTAGTTGCCTGGACATAAATTGTGATATCAAGCTTGTGTAAAAAATACTCATACCCAGCAAGGGCAAGAAATGCCGCTACCATAACTGTGCCGATCATTACGTGAGATTTACGATTACTGGTATTTGTTCCGTTAGATATTTTTTTAATGTTTTGTACTAACTGAGATATTGGATTTACTTTTGAAATACTCGGCTCCATAGGTTGTTTGGTAAGATGCGACTGATCTTTTGGAGTGCCCTCTAACATGATATCTTTTCCTACCACAAATCCCATTGAGTCATTTATTTCGGGTTCATTATGAGAAGTCATAATCGGCTTTTCTTCAGAAGTACCTTCTTGACCTAACATTTCTTTGGCAAAAACCTGAATAAGCGCTTCATTGATGTCTTGCTGCTTTACTACTTCTAAAGTAGGGTGTTCTGGGAATATTGATTGATCCCATTCAAACGTTGCCAGTTCAGATGACACTTCTGCTTTATCATCATCACCATATATAAATAGCTTACTGGGAACTACTACGTGTTTGGGCAAGCTCTCTAGTACCGAGCTAATATCGTCTCCCACATCATCTGTACGCGCGGTATATTGATGGTGTATCTTTACTCCACCTTTATATATAAACACGCCCAACTTTGATTTGTTAACTTCTATAGAAACCGCATTCATAATAGATTGAGCTTTCAAGTTGCGAAGCAGGGCTTCTTCAACATCTATATATCCAAGCGGCTTGAGCTCTAAATCTTTGGCAAGTTTTTGAATTATTCCTTTATAGGGATCTTTTATTTCCAAAGATTCCTCATCAATCATCCACGAATGGAGGAAAAAAATAGTTTGGTCAACGTGGGTATTTGTTTTTAGTTCAATGTCAGATATGAGATTGTCAATGTCTTCCAATATATGTTCAAATCCTGCAGTTAATCCAAATGCATTTTGAGCAAGAATAGTCTCTGTACCATTATCTATATTAAAAAGAAATCCATAGGCAGAAGAATCTGTAAGATACAGACCAAAGTACTCTTGGCTTTTTTTACGCGATTTGAGAAAGGGAAATGAAAACCCCATATTTTAATATAGTACCATATTTGACGTGCTAAAAACAATTCTGATGTCATTGCGAGCGAAGCGTGGCAATCTCAAAGATGTCATTGCGAGCGAAGCGTGGCAATCTCAAAGATGTCATTGCGAGCGAAGCGTGGCAATCTCAAAGATGTCATTGCGAGCGAAGCGTGGCAATCTCAAAGATGTCATTGCGAGCGAAGCGTGGCAATCTATGGTTATTAGAGATTGCTTCGTCGTTATCACTCCTCGCAATGACAGGCAATTTTTATTCCTGAGGTATTAGGGTTGGCTCAGATGGTATCACATTATAGCGTTGCAACACCGTAGTAATACCTTGTGAAGCTGTTGATAAAGCTGCTCCATAATCAACTCCTCCTTCTGTAGAAGTAATAGCATTTTCTAAATATTGTAAAATCTCATCATTCATGCCACCATCAAAAGTGCGAGCGGCAAGGGGAAGAGATGTATATATATCATCTTGTGCTTGCTGCACGATTGGAGCCAGATACGGATGTGTCAATAAGAGATCAGCCATATCTACCCGCGAGTATGCTTGACCAAAAGGACGCACCGCAGCTTGTGCTTCGTGAATACTTAGCTGCTGTTCTTTTTCAGCCAAAAAGGCAAGAAATTTCCATGCTTCAGTTTGATTTGGACTGAATTTATTTACCCCTTCTACCCAATAGGAAGCAATAGATACGGTGGCATTTTCCAGCCCTTTGGGAATTGGGGCGGTACCAATTGGTAAAGTGGGATTTTGAGATAGTATGTTTCCCACCTGCCACGATGGCACGATGATCATAGCGGTCTTACCTTGTATAAACGCGGTTATCGAATTGGGCATGGTCGAATCCCAATATCCGTCTTCAGCAAAACTTCGATACAATTCAAGCGCTTCTACTGATGCGGGAGAGGTAAGTTCATTGAAATCACCTCCGTTTAGGATCAGAAGGATGCTAAAAAGCTCGGCAAAGTGTTCCACATTGGTTGCCGTTCCAATAGCCATACCTGAGGTGATTATAGAACTATCAGTAGTGCGCACCGTTAACTTTCGAGCGGTAGATACCACATCTTGATCTCCGCCGACCCACAGTGTTGGAGGTTTTAGAAAGCCTGCCTGTTTGAGAATTTCTTTATTATAAACCAACATCATGCCATCAATCATGAGGGGAATACCATAATAACTTTCCCCTACTTTCAAATCAGATTGATGAATGGGGTAAAACGTACTATTAAATTCTTCAGAACTCATGATCTCTGGAGGAAGGGGAGTTATAACTTCTTGAATCTCTGGAATCCAGGTATTATGGTAACGAAATATATCGGGACCATTGCCGGTTTGGCTCCGTGCAATAATGCGCTCACGATACTGTATTGGGTCTACCATTTCATATGCAATAGTAACGTGAGGATTTTTTTGCTGATAAGTTTCTATAGATTTGGCAAAAATCTCTGCATCATCCCACAATCCCCAATAAGTTATCGTTACTGGTTCTTTTAAAGCTGAAGGAATTGGATTATTCGCTCCTCTACCTCGGAGAAAAAACCAATATACTAATCCAAAAACCACCGCAAAGAAAATAAGTAATCCTAAAATGAACTTCCAAGTATTATTCTTTTCTTCATAAATCGGGACGTCGGTTGGATATTGGGGTGGAATACTCCCTGATATTTCTTCGGGCTTTTGCACATCTGCAGCTACTTCTTCTGGTTCCATTTGAATTATGCTCGGATTTTTATTATCATCCATATGTATACATGATAGCAGATTATCTTATAACCCATCCGATGCTGTCGCGAAGTTTGCTTGTGTTGGCAGCACTAATCGCACTTACTTTTAGCTTGTGGATTGGCGTGCAATTATATATTGACAACAATATATATCCCTATGTGTATATTGATGGTATCGACATGGGTAACGTTTCTCCTGAGGATGCAAAACAAGCACTGGCGAAGCGCGATGATTATTATAACCAAGCTGTTATTACGGTTATGTATGGCGAAGTCCCGATTGCTACATTTTCTGGAGAACAATTAAACCTCAAAAGAGAT
>JAQBTX010000011.1 GCA_027624795.1 bacterium
TTATTATAATGATGCTGAAGCACGTAATAGAGCAAAAAAAGCCTAATCAAAATACCCCCACACCCAATATCCAACTGAGCCTATCCCCTGCTCCATGAGATAATCAATTTTGACATTTGATGATTCTTCATCTTCATACCAAAGAATGTGGTCATATCCTTCCTGGTCGACATACTTAATTTTTTTTTCTTTTGATGTCGTATCAATAGATATGACACACTTGTCATCCCCGACCCCGATCGGGGATCCAGTCACTTTTTCTGGATTCCGGATCAAGTCCGGAATGACAGATATCCGACAATCACTGTATCCAGTCTCAATCTCATTCAGAGGAATAGCTTTCGCTGATTTAAGTGGCAATCCCTGCTTACCTAAAGTCCAATCATACCCATACATGCCAAATACTATGGTGATCTGTTCGGGATCAATGTAAGATGAAAAATCTGCAATCATTTTCTGGAAGGAATAATCATAACCACCCCTTTGATTCCCCTCCTTAGTAAGGAGGGGAGCTTCTTCATAGGGAAAATTGGGTCCCGGCTCTCCCCTACTCTTGTGAAAGTCATAGGCCATGATGTAGATGTGGTCTAAATGATCGGACAGCGCGGCCAGGTCATACGGCCGCGCGCGGTAAAATACATCACCATACATGGTCATAGAAAAAGTCATAGTTCTTGTATTATCGGGTCTGTCCCTACTTGTAGGGACAGACCCGTCATAAACAGCGTCAGAAAACCGTTCTACAAAATTGGTGACCGATGTTTCAACATCTTCAAAGGGAATAACGCCAAGTTCCAGATCAAGTACAATTCCATCAAATTGATATTCTTGTGCAAGATCTATAGATTCAGCAATGAGTCTCTTTTGAGCCTGAGTGTCATCAAGAATTGATAGAGATACCTCATCATCTAACATACGAATAGTTAATATTTTCTCTTGATTTTCTTTGGTGCTTTCTACGAATGAATCGATATTCTTAAATCCTGAATCTTGAATCATGATTCCTGACGAATCGGGCGCCACACCAAAATAGATCAGTCTGTCATATTCCGATAAATCATCTGAAGATTGTGGTATCTTCCAGTATGGGATAAATATACTTGATGAGGTGGTATTTACAGATTCAGTAAATTGATGGGTACGTTCTTCTTTCTGGTTCGAATCTGATTGACTTACTTCACTATTTTCAGATGAAGAAAATACATTCCAGAAAGCGGCAATAACGAGTAATAGTATCGTGATAACAACCCATTTCATATTCCAATTATACTATTATATCTCCCTTGACAAGGGAGTACCCTCGACATAACCATCGAGGGGGAGGGATGTATCTATTTTATAACATCCCCCGCCCTATGGGCACCCCCTTCCTGAAGGGGGAACCTCGGCTTTCTTTTTAACTTTGCACTTTTTAACCTGTTCTGTATAATATTCACATGACCGTAAAACGACCTCGCATATTTTTAGATTCTGGAGACCCGGCAGAAACTCATAAAGCAAAGAGTATATTGGGCTTTTTAGATGGTCAAACCACCAACCCCAGCTTAGTGGCAAAAAACCCCGAAATTCAAGCTTACTTAGCAACGGGCAAGAAACTTACTGAAAATGAGCTGTTAGATAAATACAAAGAACTTATTGGCGAATTGCAAAAAACAGTTGCTGGTCCTCTTTCAGTAGAAACCTATGCAGATTGGACAACCACAGCAGAAGATATGCTCGAACAAGCCTATGATATGAAAACATGGGGAAGGAATATATATGTAAAATTCCCTACTATTCCCGCTGGCATTCAGGCGGCTCATAAATTTGTAACCGAAGGGGGAAGTGTAAATATGACACTCGTCTTTGATCAAACTCAAGCTGCCGCAGTATATACCGCAACCATGCCGAGTATAAAACCGGCATTTATATCTCCTTTTGTCGGTCGATGGGATGATCGGGGCTATAAAGGAATGGATTTGTTAAAAAATATCATAAAAATGTACAAGAATTTTAATGCCATTCGCCATGAACGAAGGGTTCATGTAGAAGTTCTTGCTGCATCAATTCGAACCATGGATCATTTCTATTCAGCTATGGTTTTAGGGGCCGATATACTTACCGTACCACTTTCCATAATACAAGAATGGGTTAATAACGAACAATGGATGCCAGACACCACCTTTCGCTCTGAAGTAAAAGGTCTCAAAAGCTTGGTATACCAAGATTTACCCTATCATGATGATTTCATGAGTTACCCTGTAGAACATGTTGCGGGATCGCTCTTAGATGAAGGTGTAACTAAATTCGTAAAAGATTGGAAAAGTCTTTTGGATGGTTAAACGTAACTCTTCTTGACAAACGCTTTTTTATTCTCCATAATCAAACTACGCATATCATTTATATTTATTTTATCTTATGAAAGTAACCATCTATACCATTAATGACTGTAAATTTTCTCAAGCAGAGAAAGATTATTTGAAAACCAATGGGATTGCTTTTGAAGAGAAAAATGTTGAGCAAAATAGAGACTATCTTACCGAAATGCTCGGAATATCTGAAAATTTTGCCGGAACACCGGTAACCAAAATTGAAAAAGATGATGGCACCAGCATGGTGCTTAAAGGATTCACTCAAGAAGAGTTTGATAAAGAATTAGGACGTACAACCACAAATACGGCAGTTCCTGTAGAACCACCAAGCGCGCCAGTTATAGAAATACCGAGTGAAACCTCCTCCACTCCTCCCCCTATGCCAACAGTCCCCGCAGCTATGCAACCTACCACCCCAGTAGAACCAGTGGTACCAGCAGCTCCGGTAGACATGCAAACCGAACCAATATCCCTTTCTGACAATATGTCGGTACCCAAGCCAGTAGAATCATCAGTAAACCCACCGATTACCACATCTTCTCCTCAACCTATTGCACCAGCTGTGGAAGTACCACCCATGGATGTAGCTTCGACCGCTGGGGAAGCACAAGTACCAACTGCTGCTGCTGATCCTTTAAATTCTGTTTTGGAGAGCTTGCAGAGTCAAGTAAGTACGTCAGCTGCTCCTTCAGAAAAACCTAGTGTGTAATATCACCCTTGTGTAGTATCAACCGTGTAGAATTTTACTCGATCGCCTCGGAACATGAGGTCAACTTCTCCTGTTGGACCGTTTCGATGTTTGGCAATACTTACTTTTACCATGCGCTTACTAGCATCCAGTAAATCCTCCGTGTCATCTTCCGCATAAATAAACATTACTACGTCTGCATCTTGCTCTATGGCTCCCGATTCACGAAGGTCGGCAAGCTGAGGTTTTTTGGTTCCGCGCGCTTCTACTGATCTATTGAGCTGTGAAAGTGCGAGAACAGGAATTTTAAGCTCACGCGCTAAGTTTTTGAGCCCTTGAGATATATAGGAAACTTCGGTGACGCGTGATTCAAACTTTTTACCTCCAATGGCAAGTTGCAAGTAATCAACTACCAGGAGCCCCAATCCATGCTCAGATTTAAGCTTTCGGGCCTTGGTGCGCATCTCGAGTATAGATAATCCAGGTGTATCATCAATATATATAGGTGCTTCAGCAAGCTCTCCCATGGCATCGACTATTTTTTTGGTATCATCAGTTGACAATTTGCCGGTTTTTAAGCGCCATGCATCTATGTCTGCTTGACCCACCAAGAGGCGATCTACTAGCTCCTCCTTGCTCATTTCAAGCGAAAAGAACCCCACCGGTTGTTTTTCATTCATAGCAATATTAAGGGCAATGTTTAAGGCAAAGGTGGTCTTTCCTACTCCTGGACGGGCGGCTAATATGACAAGATTTGAATTCTGTAGACCCGATAATTTAGCATCAAGTGAGGAAAATCCGGTAGGGATTCCCCTGTTTTTCTTACCACTTTTCATAAATTCTTCAAGCTGTTCAAAGGTTTCTCCCAACACTTCTTTCAGACCTATGAAATCTCGGTGTTGATGTTCCTGCGCCAGAGAGAAAATATCTGACTCTATAGAATCAATAAGCTCGCGCACATCTCCTTCTGCGCCAAATGTTCGCTCAACTGAGCGCGATGCAATGTCTATAAGCTGGCGTTTGGTGTAAAGAGCTTTTACAATGTGCCCGTATTTTTCTATATAGGCAGAAGTAGGCACGGTATTTATGAGTTCTGTTAAGTATTTGGCCCCACCCACCACTCCCGCATTCCCTTTTTCGGTGAGATGATTTTTAAGGGTTACTACATCTATGGGTTGCTGATCTTCAAAAAGCTCGAGCATTGATTCGTATATAAGCTGGTGAGATCGAAGGTAAAAGAACTTGGCTTTCAAAAATTCAGCCACGAGCGATATGGCAGATGAATCGATGAGAATTGCACCCAATAGAGATTTTTCGGCATCTAAATCATGGGGAGGTGTTTTATACAGGGCAGAATTTGTTTCACTCATATGCTCATCACCACTACTCTCTGATCAGTTAAACTGAGAGATTCCTTCTTTACCGTTAGCTTTTTAGTTGGCTCTATTCCTTCCGCTCCCCTTTCTTTCAAAAATACATCAACTGGTTGCAATTGACCAAAGATTGAGGCATTTAAGTTTGATTGCTGATAATGCATGGGGATGATGATTTTTGCTTCAATTTCATTGATGAGTTTCACTATTTGAGCGTTTGGTATGGTAAACACACCTCCCACGGGAATCATGAGTATATCTACTTCACCCACCGCTGAGCTTGTTTCTTCTGAGAGTAAATGTCCTAAATCTCCACAATGGAGTATGTTCAATCCTTCAATTTCAAATTTATACATTACATTGGGGCCACGTTCAGAACCTTCTGCGCCATCATGTTGGGTAGCAAAACCGGTTACCCGTACATCATTTTTTTCAAATTCTCCGGGCCAGGTAAGAACGAGCGGAGTTCCTTTGATGCCTTCAACGTAATTATGATCTTTATGATCATGAGAAATGCTTACGATATCTGCTTCAATAGGGGGAAATTTGAGGCCAGTATAGATTGGATCAAAGGGATCGGTTACTACCGATGCGTCTTTAGAACGAAGGTGAAATGAAGAGTGACCTAAATAGTATATATCCATGGTAGGTTATAGATTACCAGACAGATGTCAGATTGACAAGATGAATCATTTTGAACTATTTGATTATGGCCTACAAAATTGCTCTTTGAAGTTATCTTGCTGACGCTTGGGCATACGCTTAAGTAGTGATTCAATCATCGCTACCACCGTTTGATCGTATACAAAATCTTCCGCCTCATTTTTCGCCTCATCTACAATCTCATCTTTTATGCCGGTTGCATCGCCCAACACTTGATCGGTGGTATTGGTTATACCTTTTACCGCTTGTTTATAGGCGGCATTGGTGCGAAATTCGTTTTCAATACGCTCTTTCCACAATTCTGGTGAAGCGTATTCTTCAAGTGCTTTAATCGATTTACTGTTCAGCTTGGTCGATTGCAGGTTTTTACTCGCTATGATGGTATTGAGTATGATTGCACCAAAAAGTACTAACCCAATCAGAAATATGAGCTTGAAATACAATCCAAATGTTGGTTGAGGCGTTACCGGGTCTTTTTTCTCACGAGGCATAGTATCAGTATAGCATCAAAGTGCACCCCCCTTAAATCTTTTGTGCTAAAATATGATTCACCGCCCAGGTGGCTCAGTGGTAGAGCATCTTCTTGGTAAGAAGAAGGTCGTGGGTTCGATTCCCACTCTGGGCTCATTTTTGTATGACATGATATGCTACTATAGCTGCAGACACAATCACATTGAGTGATTTATTTATCCCCCACATGGGGATTTCTACCGTTTGATCTACTGCCGCAAGCGTTTCTGGCAATACTCCATAGGTTTCATTTCCTACCAAAAGGGCACAGGGCTGAGAATATTCTGCCTCAGTGTAGGGAATGGAGTCTTTGGACTGCTCTATGGCTATGATTCTTATCTTGTCATCCTGACCCCGCTTAGCGGGGGAAGGATCCATGTATTGGTTGTTTGGATTCTTCGTTTCACTCAGAATGACAGAGTTTTGGGTTTTAGTTATTGGTGCTTGTTTAGAATTTAGAAATTCGAATTTAGAAATTTGTCTCAGTTCCTCTATAGCCTCCAAGGCTGAGGTTTTGTATTCCCATGGCACGATCTTGTAGGTTCCTACACTTGCTTTTTGTATCTTGTGATTGGGAGGAGTTTCAGTATCACCACACAGGTAGATCTTAGACACTGCCAACGCATCGGCGAGGCGAAATAATCCCCCTATGTTGTAGGTGTCATATACATTTTCTACGATCAAATAAAGTGGCCTTCGCTTGATATCGGCGCTTATATCCTCTGCTTCAGACTCAGGAATGTCTCGGAGCTCTTTTGAATTAAGTCTTGTCATAACAGTCATATTATAGTTTATGATTTAGGATTTAGGATTTAGGATTTATTAAGTATCCTATAGTTGACAAATGTTTTAACCTATAATATAACACCCCCATGTTTAAGTACGTTGTTCTTATACTCACAATCCTTGCAATTCCTGCAAGTGTGCACGCCGGTACCAGTCAATATGGGCAATATGGGGGCGGTGCTCCTTCGTATTCAGTAGTTATAGATAAAATGGTTGCGATAAAAGGTGGAGCTACCAAAGGTGGTCAGCCAGTCTTTGTAGACAATCTTACTCCTTCAGACGCTCGATATATACCGGGAGACCGTGTAGAATTTCAAGTTAAGATACGAAATACTGCTAATATAAACTTAACCAATGTACAGGTTCAAGATATTCTTCCAGACTGGCTTGACGCTGCTGAAGGACCTGGTAGTTACAACGGAGCAACTCGAACTATTACCTGGAGCTATCCGCAGCTTTTGGCTGGTGAAGAACGAATAGAGCGAGTAGTTGCACAGGTAAAGCCACAACAGGAACTTCCTGCAGACAAAGGACTCATGTGTATGAATAATAAAGCGGTAGTTAGTGCAAATAACGCATACGATGAAGACACCGCACAACTGTGTGTAGAAAAGCAAGTA
The DNA here is from genome assembly GCA_027624795.1 of bacterium. Taxonomy (GTDB): domain Bacteria; phylum Patescibacteriota; class Microgenomatia; order UBA1406; family GWC2-37-13; genus UBA1450. Next base: position 6,992 of record JAQBTX010000011.1, read on the forward strand.
ACCATGGTAACCACCAAGGGTGGCCAGCCCATAACCCAAAATCCAGAAGCGGGTGCTCCCCTACTTATCATAGGAGCTCTTAATCTTCTTGCACTTGGTGCAGGGATTCGTATAAGAAAACTGACCTCATAATCTCTGCATATAATATATGCAACTACACATATATTGATCTTGACTTTCTGCATCCTTTCTTCTACTATGATCAAAGTATGATTACTGACGCTGATATACAGAAACTTGCACAAGTGTTTGCTACAAAAGATGATCTAAAAGGTATGGAGGCTAATATACGTCGTGATATGGCTACCAAAGATGATTTGAAACGATTTGCTACCAAAGATGATCTTGAGAGATTTGCTTCTAAAGATGATCTTGAACAGATGCAAGAGACTATTATAAACACTATGAAAGAAGAGGTCCTCGGAATATACGAACTACTGGGTGAACAATCAGATTCTGCAGATAAAATGCTCCAAGAACAACGCGGTCATAGAGTTGCCATAGGTGACTTTGAAAAGCGCATTCAGGTTCTTGAACACGTGCATGCTGTATAAGGTCAGGCATAATATACTACTTCTTTTTACTATCCTTTTCCCCTCCTACTCAAATAGCTTTGAAATGTACCTCTCTTGATCTGATACAATGGTATAATGACTATTGTATTCTCTGATCATGCAAAGAAACAAAATTTAAGGCGAAACATACCCATCGATAGGATCAAATGTACACTACAGAATCCTGATGAAATCCTGACAAGCTATCGTAAAAGAAAGCTCTATAGAAAAGCTTATTCTGACCGTATTCTTGAAGTAGTGATCATTGAAGAACGTGATATAATGATAGTAATTACTCAATATTATTTAGATATATGAAAGTACAATACGATAAAGCGCATGACACAATGTACATAAACTTAGCTGCAGGGTCTTATGATAAATCGAAGAAGATATCTGAATCGATAATGGTTGATATGGGGAAAAATGGTACAATATTGGGAATTGAAATTTTAGATGCAACAGAAAATATTAAGCATTTTGATCCAAAAAACCCTACAGTAAATATAGAATTTCTTCAATAACTTCTCTCTCCCCTACCCACTTCAGCGAGTTTGCTTTTTACCCTTCAAAATGGTATACTATAGGACTTAATTTGAGCGTATTCATATGTTCAAATTTCCTTCCTTGTGAAGGATTTGTATATTGTTCCCGTACAAGCTATGGGATACAAATATAAGAAGTTTGGTTCTTTTCAAAAAAGAACCATGTGTTTCGAAGCACAAAGCTCGTATAGCATGAGCTGTGTTGTTTTCGATTCGCTCGTTCACAATTGGGTTTAGGGATTAGTTTCTAAACTGAAGTTCATTTATGAACGAGGTTTAGATTACTAAGCACTTATCCCCGGAGGGGGTTAGGGATGATTTATTCATCTTTTAATTCTCGATGAGGATAAGAAATAGTCACTCCAACAACGGAGTGCAGAACTGAGTATATGTGCTTGCACGTATATTGATCTCTGCACTCCAATCGAAAGAGTGCACTTATCCCGCCTTTGGCGGGATAAAGGAGGGTAAAACCTCAAAGTGGTTAGTAACTCCACGCAAAAAAAGTTACCCGCCACCAGTCGGCCACTGGGAAAACGTTTTTCGTTTTTTTCAACCCCCCCCCGCTCAGCGGGGAAGGAGAAAGTCCTATGCGCAACAGCGCAAAAACCCTTACCAGAGGGCTTCTGGTCGCGATCGCCACAATCGCGTTAATCATTGTGGCAAGTTCACCGGCACTGGCCGAGGGGGAGGGGCACCTGCCACCCCGACGCCGCTGCCGTATGTCGTGGATGATGTAACGACGGATCTGATAGGATAATTAACTACGAGATCCCCGCCTTCCTGCCTGCCGGCAGGCACGGCGCGGGGATGACGACTCGGGATGACGAACACTGAAAGGGTTCGTCACTTTTTACTCATCATCCCTTTAATACGAGATATTAGGAAGGTTGCCACTGGAACTCCTATTGAGGCAAGAATTTCAAGCTTATTTGAACTAAAATATTCCTTCATCTTCTCTTCCACTTTTTGCGGTGTTTCTCGCACGAGCTTTATGATCATGATAATTAAGCTTAAAAGTGCGGCTATAAGTACAATCCACATGATCATAAAAATGATCGCGATGATGGAAGTTATGGTTACTAAATCCATATTATTTCTTTATTGCTTTGACAATCTTTTTAGTATCTTTCTTCCCTTCAGTTGTGATTGTTTCCCAGCGAGACTTCAAAAACTCTCCCAAGCTACCGAGTTGATCTTTGGTTGCATCTTTCTCTTCTTGTAACCGAGTTAGCACTTCTTTGACCACATCCATGTATTTACCTTTATCTATGTCAGGGTACTTTTCTTTGAGTGTATCAAGGCGTGAATTCATCTCTTTTTGAGCCATTTCATAGAGTTTTTTACCTTGCTCGGTAACTGAACCAAAGAGTTCTTTCACAATTTCTTCTTTGGTTTTTGTTTTTAATGTTAAGTGAAGCTGCGCCCATTTTTTCTTGGCCATTTCTCTATTCTCTTTTCCGCTTTTAGGTGAAAGAAAGAATGCTGCAATACCACCAAGGAGTGCACCAATTAATAACGTAGCTCCGAATTTAGATTTATTGGACATAGATCATAATAAATTGTAACTACTAATAGTATACATGAAAATAGTGCAATAGGTGGTCGAACTCGAGGGATCCCGCAACGCGCGCAAGTTCGGTAGTGAGCACTTGCGGGAAACGAGTGAGAGCGGAATCTATTGCACTATAAGACCGGTATTGCATTTTCTAAAACCAGTACTATAATAGTTTTAACTCAGTTGATTGCTGGGGCTTTTTTATTTCATTTTTGTAATAAACATTTAATATGGACGACCACATCAATCCCTTCAAATACTTCCTCGAAACATTTAACCCAACCATCTTCAAGCGCAGATTCCCTACTTTACGATTTCTTTTGCAACGATCTTGGGGTGCGTGGATTGCGTTTGCTGCATTTATATTCTTCTTTTCCACTCAGGGATATGCATTTGCCGGACTTTTTATCATCATAAGTGCCGTAATGGCTATGAACGGATTGGCAAAAACAGATTTGGTGCTTGCTCACAGAACACCCGCTTGGTGGAAAAAGCACCCGACCCTTAAGGTGCTTCATTTTATAAACTCAGAAGGAGAAATGGCTGGTATCTTTATAGGAGTTCTCACGCTTATTGTAATAGGGCTTGTCAACCCGCAAGACCTAAGTCGCATACATTGGCCTATCGGAGAGGTGTTTACTCTGTATGGAATCATGTCATTTGCAAACTGGACCGTACACCATATGGTCACGATCATGACTATTGTAGAAAAATATACCGGTAAATTTGGCGTTATATTTTTGGGTTCGCTTCTTTCAGCACTGACCGGAGAACCCGCAGCAGCTGTGTTTTTAAGTGAATATTTAGGAGACCGCGTAACACCACAAAACAAAGCAAAGCTTGCAACCACCTTAGCTGGATCTATAGGTTCCGGAGGTGGATGGCTTCCGTTTTCCGCACCACCCATACTTATCATCTGGGGGATTCTTTCCCATGAATTTGGATGGAGTATTTTGGATCTCATGCTCTTTATAGGTCTTGGGTGTGTAACTCACGCTTTTATAGTTTCACTTATTGCTCGCAAATATATCAAAGATCCCGAAGAGAAGCTTAGTATAAAATATCTAAAGTCGGCGCTCTACACATTTGGCTTTTTGGGAGCGCTCGTGCTTGCTCATATATTTGCCCATGGCCCATTCTTATGGCTTATGGATGCTGTGATTGGTATCAATGTTTCGTTTACCTTAGCGCAGCTCTATAAAGATAGGCTTACTGCTCTTGTGATAGCTAAAAAGCTCAATACCGAGGAGATGCGCCGCCAGGATGATGAATATGAACATATGGCTGAAAAAGCATTTTCTTCTACCTTTCAACCCATGCTCCTTGCATTTTTACTCTTAGCTCTAGAAGTTATCGGCCATGCCGCAGAACCATTTATAGAAATCATTGCTGAAACTATACCTGAAAGCTGGCCACTACTGGTAACCGGACTCTTTCTCTTTTATGTAACCGCCGTTGTAAGCCATTTTGCCGATAACGCACTCGCTTCCCGAGTATTTATTGTAGTTGCCGTTGCCTTTATGGGTCACTTGGGTGCTGCTGCCGGAAACTTTCTTGCTATTGCAGTAGTATACGGTGCGCTCTTTGGAGGGTTTCTGATGATCCCTGCAAATTTGCCAAACTTTGCTATATCGCGGGCGTTTCATGTAGATGCAGGTAGGTGGATGAAGAATGCTATTGGGTTGTATTGGACGGGTATCGTATATGTCGGAGCTCTTATTTTGTGGAGTATTTTGCTGATAAGGTAACTATCTTCTAATCTTGCGTACAATCCATTTTTGAAGTACAATATGTCTTATGGTTAATCCTCTCACGACAATCCGAAATTGGTTCAAAGATCTTCCCAAAAAAAAGAAATATATTGAAGTCATAACGGCCTCACTATCTATTCCCGTACTCCTTTCGGTGGTATTGGTGAATTATTTAAGTATTCAAGATAAACGTTCAGATACTACTCCCACCCCAACACAAACTGCAGGTCAAACCGTAATAACGGTCGTGAGAGACCCCGATCCAACCTCCCCTTCGCCTACGGCTTCGCAGGGGCAGATCACCCAAACACCGACAAATACCAAAGAGTGTACTCGAGAAATTGGACCGATTGCCATCCTATCCCCACAAGAAGGATCAATTGTTAACAGTAATCCATTGACCATAGATGTTGATTACAATCAAGGCGAGTATTGTTCAGTTGTGTGGCGATATCGTATAAATGGAGCAAGTTGGAGTGACTTTGGAGATGATGACATAGTTATATATAATCTTCCCTCTGGACAAAAATCAATTGAGCTTGAAGTGAAGAGTATTGTAGCAAATGTGAGTAAGACGGTTACCAGAACCTTCTCTTATACTAATATCCAAGAAGTGCCAACGGCTACCCCTACGATAAGAACTGAGCAGGCAACACCCACTCCTTCAAGTTAAAACTCAGTATGGATGAAGCCCGGGGACGAAGTAATCTCATGAAAAAAGGAGATTGCCACGCTTCATTTCATTCCGCTCGCAATGACAAGATGATAGTGTGCTAAAATATTCTATGAAATCAAAACAACACTTCTCTATGCTGCGCCTGTACATTACGGGCTTTTGTATGGGCGTAGCTGACCTGATACCGGGAGTTTCTGGTGGCACGGTGGCATTTATATCGGGAATTTATGAAACCCTTCTTTCAAGTATAAAAAATGTATTAAGCGGCGATACACCCAAACTACTCATACAATTCAAAATCAAAGAAGCCATAGCTTCCATACCGTTTCGGTTCTTGTTACCTCTTTTTGCCGGTATAGGTACCGCAATACTATTGTTTGCAAACTTGCTCTCATATTTACTTGAGAAGTACCCTACCTTTGTGTGGGCATTCTTTTTTGGTTTAGTGATTGCATCTACGTGGCTGGTAGCTAAGAGAGTGAAAAGTTGGAGTAAAAATGGGATGGTAATGTTTGGTTTATTCACACTTGTAGGTTACTGGATCGTGGGATTGGTACCGGTAGAAACACCAGAAAATCTTCCTATGTTTTTTGGAGCAGGGATGATCGCCATCATAGCTATGATTTTACCGGGTATTTCTGGTTCGTTCATCCTTCTTATTTTGGGGAAATACACTCAAGTGTTAACCGCTGTAAAGAATCTAGATATTGCCGTTTTGCTTTCCGTGATTCTGGGAGCTGTGGTAGGACTGGGACTTTTCTCTCGAGTCTTTACGTGGCTTTTTAACAAACATCATGATGTATCTATTGCAGCTCTTGCAGGATTCATGCTTGGGTCGGTGCGCAAACTCTGGCCATGGAAAGAAGTCATTCTAACCAGAATAAATAGTCATGGTGAAGTGGTTCCCCTTATAGAAGAAAATATACTTCCTGCTCTGCTTGATGGATCTGTAATCGGAGCAATGGCACTTATGGTAGTAGGAGTAGCAATCATCCTCTTTATAGACCGCTTAGATCTGGTGAAAGAAGAATAATGTTATTCGTTTGCGGTGAGTACTGCGGTTATAAAGGTATCGTCCCCCCGTACACATATTCCTGTGTATTTATCTGACAGAAGACTATTTGAATCTTTGGATTTGGTCCAAGCATCTAATATATCTTTCCCCTCGGTAGGAGTTCCTTCTTTCTCCCATACTCGATTGTATACTTGTACCCCCTCTTGAAAATATGCACCAGAAAGCTTGGCATCATTTAAATCTTCATACATACCAGCGTAATCGTCAAAGCCACCAAATTCTTCAAGCTGCTTAAGTCTTCGAGAAGCATAAGCACAAAGTCGTTGATCTTCCTCTATTTCAGGAGCGCCAGCTTCTGCTCGAGCTTCAGTTAATAGAAATTCAAATTGAAGTTCTGGTTTCATCATCATGAATGAATCGTCATATTCTTCTTCATATTCACCTTCCGTTTCATTCTGGAATTCTTCATTAAACCCCATCATAAAGGCATCTTTTACTTCTTGACTTCTCAATATCGTGCTCATTGACATAACGATAAATATCCACCCCAGAATGGCAACTACCCACATCCAGGTCATAGACGACTCTTTCTTTTCATCGTAAGCAGCTCGTGCGTGTTTATATAACGAATAGCTATAGGTTAAACTAAAAATATTTAATGCAATGGTCAACGGTAAGAGAATGAGTACTGTTATTGAGCCAAGCACTTCTGCCTCTCCCATTTGACCAATAACTAGTTGTAGAAGAAGAATCAAGAGAAATAAAAGTAAGACGCGCCCTAGGATGCCCCAAAAATTCTGTGCGACCATACTTACGCTCATGCGTATGGCATCCATAGCTTTTTTATTTTCTAATACCACTGTGTAGATACTAAACATAAGAAGGATCGCCATGATAAGCATGGGGATGAAAAGTACTGTCATTCCCCCGATCAAAAGAAAAAAAGTAATGATTCCTATTAAGAAAAGCGGAACGATATATGTAAATCCCCTTTTCAAGTAGGAGAAGGCTGATTGATCTTTTTTCTCATCATCAACAAGTAGCAAGATTCCTGCCTGGACGGCAATACTCATAACAATTATAGTTGCCATAAATAAAAACATTATTCCGCCAAAGGGGAGGTACACACTCGGTTGAGAAAATACCTCTGAAATGGCACCGGGGTCACCCAATGTAAGGAGGCTTCCTACCCCCAATACCAATATTCCCATTATGGCAAATACAAAATAGATACCAAGCATGATTCCGATCAAAATAAGGAAGAAAACCACAAGTTTTACCCATTTTGCTTGGAATAATTTCCATGCATCATTAAATAAAACACCAACGGGTGGCAAACCTTTTTTAAGCTCTACGGACGCGGTTGGGGTAGCTACTTCTGTCATATGTGGGGAAGTATAATATTTGTAATGGGCTTTTGCAACAGTATTACAGACCTCCAAGATCTGTTTCGATGACTTTTAAATCTGCATCAATATCTTCTATGACTATATCGGCAAGCTCAGCATCTTCATCATTTACCGGGCTCACTGATGGTGAAGGCTTTTCAACCGTCACTTCTGCTACTGGTGTGGGGGTAATTACTGCTTTTTCAGGGGTCTTACTCATTTGCCTAAAAAAGAACAACCCGACAAGGCTCATTAATACGAGGGCAAGTACACCAACCAACACATAGAGCATTTTATTTGATGAAGTTTTTGTGTAGCCCATATCTTCAACCATCTGAGGCTGGCTTAAATCTGCTCCAACCTCAGCTGGTTCTTCAGATTCTTCTGCCGTCATTACGGGAGGAGTAACCACTTCAGCAACGGGAGGTTCCTCAGTCGTTGTGACTTGCGAAACTGTGGGAACTTCGACCTTTGATTCTTCTGCAATATCTTTCTTTTCTGTTTTTTCCGTTGCCATAGTAGTTATAGATAAATAGTAATAAACTTACTCTTCGGTCTCTTCTGTCTCTGTTTCTACCTCATCATCTGCTTTTGATGCAGATTTCGACGCACCAAGTTCTTGTGCTGCTTCCCGTGTTTCTTTATGTGCTTCTTTTACTAATTTGATAAGCGCCTTCATATCTGCTTTGAACTCATCTACTACCGCTTTTACATCGGTTTTGAGATCTTCTTCATCGGTAATATCTACAATATATTCTTTCCCTGCTTGTTCTTCAACAGCTGACTCTGCAGTTTCTATGGCAGCTCTGGCTTCTTCTATGGCTTCATCTGCATTGGTTGAATCTTTTAAATCTCCTGCCTTTTCTTCGATTCGATCCAGTACTTCAGACATGTTCACCAAGTGTTCAGACAAACGATCAGTGCGTGTTTCATTGAGTTTTGCCAGTCGCTCATCGGTATTTTCTACGATCTTTTGTTTGCGAGCACTTTTGAGTTCTGCAAGTTTTTCTTGAAACTCTTCACGTTTCGCAGCAAATTCCTCTTTGGCTTCTTCACGCTTGAGCTCAATTGCTTCTTGGTGCTCTGCGCGCTTTTCCTTTTCTGCTGCCATACGTGCTTCACGATCTGCTTGTCGTTCTTCTGCAGTTTTACGTGTCGGAGTATCGGAATCATCTCCAGAAGTTTGAGCAAGGGTAATTGGGGCTGCTAACAATGAGAGAAGAAATAAAAGGGTTAGTGTTGTTGCGAGATATTGTTTCATATATTCACTGTAATACATATTTGGAGGTGTGTCAATTGGTGTGGGGAAGGTGAATTTATTTGTTATACTAATACATATCTTATGTTATCAACTCGTATTGCAATTTTTGAAAACTATTTTTAACTGTATTATTAGAATTTATGGCGCCGGATATTGGCGAAAACAAAAGAAAATATATGAACAAACAAATAAATGATGGCTATACAGATGGACCAAAACTGAGAGGACAACGAGTTAAAGACTTTCTTCCAAAACCAGAAGAGATTATTTTGAAAAAACTAACAACAAAAATAACGATCACTCTTGACAGTGCGAGTGTGGATTTTTTTAAACAAGAGGCAAAGCGCTTGAATACCTCATATCAACGAATGATCAGGAATTTGCTTGATACATACACGCAACAGATGAAAAGTAAGAAACATTCTTCTTCCGCTTGACAAATGATATTTGGAGATGAGGAGCTGTAGTTTACCCCAACCTTCTTATCTCTTGAGTGAGATTTCGTTTAATGTTCATAAACAAACATTACCTAAAATATCTCAAGAGGCAAAACCAAGAAACATATCTATACTATTGATGAATTTCATCATCTTATTATACGTACGCTTGACATTTCTGATTACGTACGTTACTCTATGATATATGCAAATACCAACAATCACATCTCTTCGTGAAAAAATATATCCTATTGTGGACCATGTAATAGCGACCGGATCGCCGGCTTCCTTTACCAAAGATGGCTTTATCCTAAAAATTTCTGTGGAAAAAAAGCCAGGCAAACTGGCAAACCTTCAAAAACAGGAATTGTTTAAAGAAGATCCAGAAAAATTAATTCATCTCAAACTATGGGAGTGGCACGAACCAAAAAACCTCAAGTAAACATAACAATTTTAGATACCAATGCCATTCTCTGGCTTTATTCAGGAGATCTCGAACGGTTTTCAAAAAAAGCAAGAAAATTGCTAGAATCGACTGAGCTTTTATATTCTCCGATAAGTTCGCTTGAAATACAGTATTTATATGAACTAGATAAAATATTGTATCCGCCATCGATAATACTCCCTCGCTTGGAGATAGATATTGATCTTCGTGTTTCTCAACTCCCATTTGAAATAGTGGTTTCCTATGCGAATCAGATACAATGGACGAGAGATCCATTTGATCGGATCATTGTAGCTCAAGCCCAGGCGAGTTCTGCACATCTTATTACTGCAGACAAAATAATACAAAAAAATATTCGCAATGCATTTATATAGTCGGAACACAACACGACAATTTTTGCCCTTTGAGCTCACCATTTCCCTACCTCCTCCGAGGAAAGCAAGAGAGATAATAGAAAGGGATGAGTTGGGAAGGATTATGTACTCGCAATCTCCACAAATTTAGCTATTTTCTAAGCAAAAACAATCCAAAAACTGTCACAGCCAACGAAATCAAGGAAATAATTATAATTACCAAATTCATAAAGAAATTTTTCTGAAATTCTTTTTCATTCTGAGTATTTCTTCGTCGGTTAAATTCATATTCTATAGCCATTAAAATAGAATTACTTTCCGAGTGTGAAGTAGAACCTGTAGGATTTCCAGCGTGTCTATTTAGCATTTCAGAACGGTATCGTTCTAGTTCTTTATAAGGCAGTGTTTTTAATTCATCATGATTATAAAATTTCATTCATTCATTATACAACTCCCCTGCCCTCTCCGAGAAAGGCATGATAGGTACTGGAGAGGAATGAGTTGGGAAGGATTATTTACTTGCAGCCCATGCAGAATATACAATAATGAACAATATTATCGAATTAACCAACGCCATATCATCTGTACCATTGACCTGCTATTTTTTGGCTGCTCTTCAATTTCTCGCTCTACTTGTGCCCCTTTAACTTCTGTTTGTTTTGCTTTTGGCGTAATTGTGGGAGAAGGTGAAATAGTTGGCGTTAATGTTAGAGTTGGTGTTGGTGTGAGGGTTGGAAATGAAGGTACATCTACAGTCCAATAAGATACATTAGACCAATATCCATTAACTGACGCTTTTACATTAATGTACTTCCTTCCAGGATAAATGTTTTTAAAATTCCAAGAACTATCCGTCGTATCAACGATGGGTCCTGGATCAGAACCTGCAGATGTTGAAATCTCAATACTCCACCCATCGCTGGAACCCCAATCGTCCCAATTAAAATAAACATCGTATGTTTTTGTATTATCATCATAACGAACAGTAGGCGATCCTGAAATACTTGAAGGAATTATTATCGGAGTTGGAGTTGGGTCGTAATAAACCACTGGTGGAGGAGTATATCCGCCATGACAATGTCTTGCACCAGACACTTCTCCCCATTTCGCACAGTTTGTCCTACAGTAATGACATCCATCTGAAGCAGTATTCCCTGGATGAGCATAAATAGTAGGTGATAGTAACAAACCGACAAAGAAGAGTAAAGCTAAAGATAATAATTTATCTAGCTTCATAATTATATGATCTATTAATAATCCCAATAATCGTAAGAATCGTAAGAATCGTAAGAATCGTAAGAAGACCTACCACTATTGCTATCAGACCATGAGTTTTCATATTCCCAGTCAGAATCATAATAGCTTGGTGTATACCAATCTGATGAATAAGTTGATCTAGAGCCATATGAATTGTTATATCCATATCCGTTACTATACGACGGACCAGTATAGCTATAATTATCATAAGTGTAGGCATTAGCACGTGACTTATAATGGCCACTCACATAGGTTCCATTGTTTCTATAGTAGCCATCCACCCAGTAAGCAGACACAGGAACAGTAAAGATGAAAAAAGAGAGCAAGAGGAAGGAAAAGATGACGAATAATCTTTTCATAATATGGTTATTATACTCCCATTCCTGACAAAATTGTCAGCTTTCCTGACTGGGTGTCAGGAAACAAGTATAGTAATCCCTTGACTGGACTGGTTAAATGATTCTTCCTCAACAAGATAACTTGATATAATATCCCCATGAACTTATCTATCGGGATTGTGGGTTTACCTAACGTTGGCAAGTCTACCCTTTTTAATGCCCTTCTAAAAAAGACGGTGGCCTTTGCTGCAAACTACCCCTTTGCCACTATAGAGCCCAATGTGGGAGTGGTCGAGGTTCCTGACGATCGGCTTCCTGTTCTGGCTAAAATTGTAAATACTCAAAAAATTGTTCCTGCAGTTGTGGAGTTTTATGATATCGCGGGGCTCGTGAAAGGCGCTTCTACTGGGGAAGGCTTGGGTAATAAATTCCTTTCCCATATACGAGAAGTAGCTGCAATAGCTCATGTGGTAAGGCTTTTTGAAGATGGAGACATAATCCATGTGCATGATACAGTGGATGCGCTTCGAGATATACAAACGATCGAAACGGAGCTTATTTTTGCTGACCTTGCTACCCTTTTTAAGCAAAAAGAGCCGAAGGGAAAATTCACGAAAGAGGAAGGGATCAGGTGGGATGCTATAGTAAAGTTTAAAGGTCACTTGAATGCAGGAAATGCAGCTCGAACTTTGAGACTAACTGAGGATGAAGCTCTTCAAGCGAAAGAACTGCACTTGTTGACCATGAAACCGGAGATATTTGTGTTTAATGTTTCTGAAGAACAGCTTCTGGAGAAAGAACAACTGGAGGAAAAGATTCGAAATATTATGTTGTCATTGCGACTGAAGGGAAGCAATCCCTCAGAGATTGCCACGTCGTCTTCGACTCCTCGCAATGACTGGCTTTACTTCAATGCAAAACTTGAAAATGATGTGCTGACATTTTCAGAAGAAGAACAAACAGAGTATTTGGCACAATATAACCTTACCGAAACGGGTCTCAACAGACTCATACAAGTAGCCTATGAAACACTTGGTCTGATATCTTTTTTGACTGCTGGTGAACTTGAAGCCCGTGCATGGACGATCCCGGTAAATACCTTAGCTCCTCAAGCAGCAGGCACCATACATACTGATTTTGAAAAGAAGTTTATAAAAGCCGATATAGCAAGCTACGAATATTTTGTCAACCTCGGGGGTTGGAATAAACTGCGAGAACAAGGAAAAGTACAGATCGTTGGGCGAGATCATGTCATGAAAGATGGGGATGTGGTGGAGTTTAAGATAGGTGCATAAGCTATAATAAATGATATGGCAACTCGTTCCCCTACCCTCACCCTTGCAATCCCTACCTTTAATGAAGAAAAAAATATCCGTATTCCCTTGGATTCTGCCTATGATATAGCTGATGAGGTTTTAATTGTAGATGGTGGTTCAACCGATAAAACGGTTGAGATTGCCAAATCGTATGGCAATAAAGTTAGAGTATTAAGCGTAGATAATCCTTCTAACTTTCTTATCAATAAACAGCGTGCGATTGAAAATGCCAACGGCGAGTGGATACTGCAACTTGATGCTGATGAAAGACTTTCAGAAGAACTAAAAGAGGAAATGAAGAATTTGAAATTAGATGGATCAGATGTATCTGGCTTCTGGATTCCCCGCAAAAATTGGTTCTTGGGAACATATCTGATGAAAGGTGGCGCATACCCTGACGGCGTGCTGCGGTTATACAAACGTCAGAAGGCCCATTTTAAACTCGAGAACGTGCACGAAAACGTAATTATTAATGGTAAGACTGCATGGATGAAAAACGCTCTGGAACACTTGGCTGACCCTACATTCATTCGATATCTGATGCGATGGCATCGGTACAATACGTTTGATGCCGAGCAGCTGGTTCAAAAAGGAGAAAAGCCGTGTGCTCCATGCTACTTATTTGGTAAACCACTACTCACCTTTCTTTCTATATATTTGCGCCACAAAGGGTTTATGGACGGATGGCCAGGTTTTGTATGGGCATTCTTCTCTTCTATTCGCTATTGGGAGATCTACAGGAAGGCAGGAATAAAGAAGGTATAAAGAAAGCCCAGTACGGGTTGAATAATACTTTCGAGCATAGATTGATTCCCAAAGGGGATTATGAGCATGAGTAAAAATAACATACCATAACGCTCGAGTTTATACCATTCATGCGCTTGATCTTTATTGAGTATTCCGCCTACGATCTTAAATCCATCCAGTGGATGAACGGGGAGCAAATTAAATACCCCCAAGAGTAAATTCATCGCAATAAATGAAGGCAGAAAAATAAAGCTTACAGTCGTAATGACGGGAACTGAAACAAATGTAAAAAAATACAATATGATTGACCCAGCAGTTGCCAGAATAAAATTTGATACAGGACCTGCTACCGATATGAGTGCTGCGTCACGCCTGGGATTTTTTAGGTTGAATGGATCAAATTGAACTGGCTTCCCCCATCCAAATCCAATAATAAGAAGAAAAAGTGTTCCATATAAGTCAAGGTGTGCACGTGGATTTAGAGTCAATCTCCCCTGCATTTCTGGGGTAGGATCACCCAAATAGTCTGCCGTTTTAGCATGTGCCCATTCATGCACGGTAATTGCTATGACTATGGAAATGGCACCCAAAAAAAACTGAAGTGGATTAGTAAACAGGGTGGTTATCATATGAGCTCTCACATTGCATTACGAGAGCCCTTATGATAATATATAATTCTTCTCATTACAAATGATAAGAGATGTATTATGAAATGTTTTCATTGTGAAAAAGGCGCCATTTTGGGTAGATCTCATACGCACCACAGAGGCGTAGCTGGAGGTCGGTGGAAAAAACGTGCGCCAAAAACTGCCAAACTATTTCGTCCAAACCTTCAACCAGTGAAAATCATGCTCAATGGAATAGAAACGCGCGTAAAACTGTGTACAAAATGCTTGAAACGCATAAAGAAAGATTTGACCGATGGTAAGAAGCCTTTTTTGACTCTCGTAAATCCACCTAAAATTGTAGCTGTTGTAGCCCCAGAAGCTGAACCTGCAACAAAAGAATAATTCTGTCATGCTGAACTCGTTTCAGCATCTTTCAAACATTTAGATCCTGAAATAAATTCAGGATGACAATGAAAATATTAATAATCCACTTTCTTAAGCTCTCCCTCAATTTCCCTATATAACGTTCTCCCCTGTTCAAGTGCTCGCTGGGTGAAAAGTACCCCGTTTAAATGATCGACTTCATGCTGAACAATGACTGCGGGGAATGTAGAAAATACTTTGATCTTGGTGACTCCTAATTCATCTTGATATTGGAGTTTAACTTTATTGGTTCGCGAAACGGGCGACCAAATGTTCTCGATTGATAAGCACCCTTCTAAGCGTGGGCTCTTTTTCTTTTTTATGTGTGCAATCCCTTCAGAAGTTAAGATTATGGGATTTATACATACCGTGTAGCTTGATGACTTGGATGGTTTCATGATAAATACACTTAAACCCACTCCTACTTGAGTTGCTGCCAACCCTACCCCTTCCGGGTCACGGGCGGCTTGTAAAGTATCTTTCATATCGGCAATAAGCTTATGAAGCTTGGCATCAAATCGTTTTACAGGCTTGGTTTGAGTCGTAAGTACTTTTTGCGGTACTTTTACAATCGGTCGAATCATAGGGTATTATACCAATTACTGGCACGTATAGTTTTGCTGGATCCAAGCAGTCGAATGCCCATCACCACCTATGGAGTCTTCGGCGCGCACTTGACAGTAGACAGTAGTGCCACTGGCGGGGACTTTGGTAAGAGTGGCAGAATTGGTTGCGATGTCTCCCAGGGCACCGTTATAATACCACGTTGCTAAATGCTCGGAATTGGTAGAAGTGAAACTCTTATCACGGCACTGCACCACATAACGATTAAATGTATTCCGACAGCTAAGAGATTTGGTATTAAAACTGTCCCAACTCCACTGAGTACAATTATTACCAACTTGTAAATAATTAAGCTTACATGCACTGTTCGTAATATAGGTTGAACTCAGAGTCGGAGTTGGCGTTTTAGAAAGAGATGCGGATGAAGTTGACGTGGTTCCCAATACTGCAAGGCACTGTATATAATCACTCGCACTACATCCTTTACCTAGGTTTGCTTTGATTTCACTACATTCGGTTACATCGCAATCACCCGTTCCTAGTTTTGGAGTAGGTGTTGCACTCGGCGCCACCGAGAGCTTTGTGGTGGCGCCTTTTACAGCAGCAACTACTTCTTCACCACTGGTTGTCTTGGTAGTAAAGGTCCACGGAACTCCATTATTGTTATATGTTTTGTCTTTCATGCGAATTTGGTAATAATAGGTTGTGGCAGGTGATAAAAGAGTGAGTTCTACTTCATGCTCTTTAGTTGTAATAACTTCTGGCGCATAGATCTGCAGAGAACCCGGTGTAGTGCCATATTCTACGGTTGCTGCAACGTTCCCCGCAGTTGCCCACGCGATGGTCGCTTCCGATTTTGAAACCCGTGTAGCTACCACATCTTGAGGCTCTTTGCCGGTATTTCCTCCTGCAAAGCCCTGTAGAGCTATGCTCATAAATACGATTATGGGAATAGTAAAGAGCGCGATCATGAATCCAACCATTATTTTGGCACGCTTATTTAGTTTTACCGATGGTGAAGATAGAACAGACATTCCTCATTATACATGCAATAGAAGTTTCATGGCAATGCCTGCAAGAAGCAATATGACCCCAATCCCTGAATACGCAACCGCATTATCATACACTCCACTCTCAGGTAGCGTGCCACCAGTGCCGCCTGTTACTCCTGCTGCAGGAGTAGTGATCGGGCCTCCACCTGCTATAGTTACGGTGTGTTTTCCGTTTGCACTACAATTTATTACATTTGTTACATTCGTGTCATTTTGAACTATCTTAGATGTTTCTGATTTGGTTATATCACAGTCAAATACAAGTTCAGTCGTGCTCTGGGTAAGTGCTTTAAATATGACCGTTGCAACAGTTCCCGTGCCTGTTTTAAATTCTCCCCCATTTGCTACCACCCCATAAATATAGATCCGACCCTCTGTGGGAATATTGTTTACTAACGGGAAGAAGTCGCCTTTGGTTATGGACTGTACTGAAAGCTTGGTTTTATCATAGGTTATGTATATGTCAGTTCCTGTTATTTGAACAGCGCCTGAATCAATGGTAATGGCAACAGATATGGTTTCATCTACTTTAGGAGCAGATGTGGTAGGATTAAAATTCAACGTAGCTGCGTTGACACCAAATGCTAAGACTAAATATAAGAATAAGTTCGTAATGTATATAGCTACGGTTTTAACCATACTATTATTGTGCTATTTCCAATTCAACTGAACCAATTTGAGGTACGATTGAGCGTACATCTGCTCCTTCTTCATATACATATTGTGATTTTTCTTGATCTTTGGAGGAAAGAATCGTTACTACGCTTTTTCCCGCTTGTTTTGGCAATAGCTCAACGGTTATGAGCACCGTATCATTAAAGACTGTTGATTCAGTTGCTTGTAAATCTTTTATGCCTGTTACCGGATGAAATGATCCTTTATCAAAATCAAATATCTGAAAACCAGGGGCTTTTGAAGTGACACTTACAATGTCAAATACTTCAGTATCTATTCCAAGCAACATATCGTAGCCTACAATATCTTTATCAGCAGAAAATCCATGGACGCTTATTTCAATAGGTTTCCCCACTGTTGCTGTTGCTGGTCCTGGTGTTTTTACTTCCATCCATGGGCTGGTTCTATCGGTAATGACCGAGGTCAAAAGCGAGAGGTCTTCAATATCGGTAATATCTTCTTCAGTTGGCTGCATGAGGTTAAGTTTCATCTTTACTTGCTCTTTCAATTGTGGATTGGTGGCAATTATGTATCCACCGATGCCCAATAATATGACAATTACGGTTACCAAAATCATACGGTAACTGTGATTTTTTGGCTTCTCATTGATCATTTGTGCAGAGTTCATCGTTCCATAGGACGGTTGGTTTGTATTGTTTTGTTGTTCCATAGATTTAGTGTACCAGATTTTGGAAAAAGCAAACAAGAGATAATGAAAAGATACTGTGATATTGATTCATTCTTATAAACTTAGACTGTAGTCAAGATCTAAAAATCATAGCCTAATAAAATGCACTAATTCCAATAACTCCTATTACAATAAGGCCGAGCCCTAACAATTCGATTTTACTTGGTTTTTCTTTAAGAAAAATGACTGCAAGAATTACCATTATCCCAGGGTAAGCAGCAGTAAGTGGTGAAGCGATAGATGCATAAGTATTTTCAAAGGCTAACCATAAGCCAATAAGACCTATCACATTAAACAGCGCAGCCATGACTGCAAATTTATACTTATCTAGATTTTTTACAAATGTGAAGATGTGATGGGCAGTTTCTTTCTCAAGTTTAAGATAAATCAAACTCACAGGAATCTGGACTATAGCCAACGTGAATAAAAATGCTGCAGCAGATGTTCTATCAATTGCTCCTTTAGATATTGTGTCAGAAAGACCTACTGCTGTTGCTCCCGCAAGTGCCCAAAAAATATATGCCTTTTTCTTAATCTCATCTCTTGTTATATCTTTAGGTAAAGATGCAAGGAGCGTACCCATTATGGTAACAATCACAAATATCCAATGCATTGGGAGCAGTCTTTCACCAAGAAGTAAAACTGAAAACAATATTGTATATATTGGATATGATGCAAAAATTGTGCCAGTAATGCTTATCTCCCCTTTTGAGAGTATATAAAAAATAAAGGCTTCCGAAAGAATGGCACTAAGTATCGCATATACAAACACTTCGCGAATATGATCTATATCAAATCCAATAAAAAATGAGAATGGAATCCAAAGAAGGAGTCCAAGAATCATTGCAAAGAAAAATGCAACTGATGGGGGGAAATCACTAAAGCTTTTTTTGAGGAGAATAAAACTAATTGCAAAAGACATTGCAGCTGCTAACCCAAATATAATTCCCATGAAAAGAATTGTAACATTTCATAGGATATTTTCTAACGAGCATTACGAAATCTGGAGTAAAGCAGCCCTATAGTAATGCAAGTCCTTGAAAAGTACTTATACTGGTGCTATTATGTAGTATATATGGAAGCAAAATATTCTCAAATCAAACTTAATTTACCAATAGAACTCAAAGGCTATTTGGCCACTCGTGCAAAAAGCTTCGGCGTTCCTATGGCAAGCTATATGAAATATCTTATTATAAAAGATATTGAACAAAGAGACTTCCCAACTTATACCGCTTCAAATAAAGCAGTTAAAGCATATAAAAGGGCAACAGGATCTTCAGCAAAGGCAACTAAAGTTATGGGGAATATCGAAGATTTTATTGATTCATTATGAAGGAAATCGAATTGGATTCTGGTGTAGTAAAATCTATCAAAAAAGTTCGTTCGAGTAACCTTCCCCTTTACAAAAAGATCAAAAAGCAATTATCTCTTTTTCAACAAAACCCTCAACATCCTTCATTACGAACCCATAAACTTACCGGCGACCTCAAAGATTCATGGAGCATATCAATAGATAGAAACCATCGGATGTTGTATTACGATGGTGTGACATTCCGCTTCTTTCTTTTTGGTACACACGATGAGGTGTATAAAAAATAGCTACTTCTTTCTCCAAAACATCATCATTCCTAAAATCGAAAATACAATAATCCCCAGCCCAACAACCATTAACAATTGAAAACTCCCGTAGGTATTTGTGATAAATCCATATATGAGAAACATGATAAGACCAAAGCCTTCAACTAAAAAACTACTGATAGAAAGAATGGTTGCCCGTTCGTGTGATTCGATCTGACTCTGAATTTTATTAGTTAGACGGATTTCAAAAATAGTAATTAGTAATGCGGCGATAAATATACCCGGTAACAACAACGTGACTTTCCCCAAAGCAAGAAGTACAAAACCTATCCCTGCAAACAGTGCGAGAATACTTTCCCAGTTTCCTTTTCTAGAGCTCATATATCCTACTGCAAGACTTCCAAGCAGAATAAAAACAAAATTAATACTATACAACAATCCAATCATTCCCTCCCTAAACCCAAGATCGCCAAACAAAAATGGATAAAACTCCTCTGCAGAGGCATAAATGCCAGTAACCAATACTAAGAGCACTATTATTTTTGTAAGATACGAGTTTTTTTTGGCTGCATGCAAAACAATCATCAAGAATTTAAGGTAGTTCTTTTCCTCGGTCGATTTAACCTTTTGAACTGACTTGATGGTAAGCATTATTCCAAAAGCTACACATGTGGAGATTATGCTTACAGCAAATACATATCCATACGATATTTCCGCAACAAAACCGCCGACAAATAGTGCCGTTGCAACACCACTTACCGATGCCGTAATCATCCATCCTTGGACTTTCTCATAGTCGCTCTCATGGCCATATGCTTTTAGTTCATCGTAAACAAATGCCAAAAATGTGCCACTAAAAAGAGCTCCAGATATCCCCCATAATATAAATCCGATAGCAAAATACCAAAACGGTCCGAACAGAAATCCAGAACCTGCAAAAAGCCACGTAATAAAAGCACATACTTTAAAGACTCTCCCGATAAGTATTAGATTTCGTCGTGAAAATCTATCGGCCAATATCCCGCTGGGGACTTCGAGTATGAGCTTTGATCCGGCCCAAATTGCAAGGATGATCGAAATAGAAAAAGGATCAAGACCATGTTTTTGAAATAATAAGATATAAACTGGGTACAGAAGAATGAGCTCATTGGTGAACTGAAAAAGGATGAGTTTGGAGATAAGTCTGCGCATAACAATAAGTATAGCAAGATATCTCGGGCTATAACCCTACTTAAACCCTAATCTATGAAATATAGTATTACGTACTTCATTTACCGTTGCATTCGCTGATTCACCAGTATAACGAATGAGGTAAATGTGCGTATTGGTAGCAAATGCATTGTACGTATCATTGTTAAATGAACCTCCAGAGAAAACGACGGTCTTAATGTTTCGATCCCATAACTGCCCGTCCCCACTGCTTGCCACAGAGACTACTGAGAAATTTTCCAGCAAATTGCTTTTGATTTTCTCTAGTAACGATTCTGTGTTGAATTTTTCGGTATTTTTAGCACACATCACCTCTACCGATGCAGAAACATAGCCACTTCCGATCGCTTCAGGATTTTTAAAAATGACCCGTGCTGTATGATTAAACATGAATAAATTGCTGGGATAATTTTCGTATGTCCAATATTTTCCCTCATCGTCACTTGGACTGGGAGGCGTGTTAGGGTCACGGGGTATGAGGTATGGCTCTTCTGCAGGTGGTATGAAAAACGTAACCCCACATTCGTTATTAAGTTGTCGTTTCCAATCGAGTCCCACTTCAGATTGTTCTACCATGGTTGACGGCGAGGGTTCAGTTGGCGGCACTGTTGCGGTGGGAGATGGCTGTTCGTTCTCATTTGTAGAAGCTAACAAT
>JAQBTX010000001.1 GCA_027624795.1 bacterium
TCTTCGAAGACCAGATGGTCCATCAAATTCATCTGGCGAATCGGATCGCATAATGACTTGTGTTCCTTGTGCCACAGCTACCCGCGCAGTATCTAGATCTGGGTATATAATTGGCACAGGGATGCCAGCTTTTCTTACTAATTCAGCTATTTGAGCTTTAGGGTGAGTTAAGGTTTCAAATGGAAATACTCTTTCTGGCATGCAGTATTATACTATAAGTTAGGCTCTCTTGCCAGAATATACGCCAGCATGGCTTCAAAATTACCATATACCCTATCTATTTGTAAATAAAACTGGACAAATGGGGGGTACTCAAAGTTGAGAATTCATGTGGTCCATTAACGTTTCTACAGCCTTTATAAATTGTGGTATGTGAGAGAAAACCTCATCTGCACTTTCTTCATTATACAGATGAACAGCCTCATTTCTGCTTTTCAAAAAATGAAACCAGAGAGTGGGGTCATCTAAAAGTCCAAGATCGGCTGCTACACGAAATGCATCTTTGGGACTTGCAACATCTAATCTACCTTTTTCTTCAGCAAAATCTTTGAGCGTTTTCCAAACCAACTCAAAAACAAACTCAAACCGTTTTATTGCTCCATCTTTTTCAAGTCGAGTTTTGACAATGGGCATCGCTTCACGCAGTCTGTCAAAGGCAGATTGTAATTCTTTGAATCGAGTATCGTACTTCATAGTGAGATGATATGAGATAATGCTTTTTCACGAAAATTTTGAGATACCTCCCTAAAATCCACCACATCGGTCATAAAAGGTATGTCTGAATTACTAAGATCTTCCTTAATTTGAAAAAGTGTGACGGTTGGCACTGAATCTGATCCAAGTATTCCTATATCCAGATCACTATACTTCCGATGTGACGGATAGACGCGAGAACCAAATATAAATGCCTTGTATTTTGAACCATCAAGATGCTTATTGATCACTGATTTGACGATAGAGAATGTATTGTTATCAACCATAATGTCAATTATATACCCTTGTTGCAACGGTTTGCAACTTAAAGCTTGTAACTTAAAGCTTTAATAAAATTGCACGCGCCACCACATACGCCAGCATGGCTTCGCTTACCACTCCTGCTCGGGGAACCACACATATGTCTGATCGTTCAACCGTAGCTTCCGTTGGGTGTTTCGTTTCAATATCTATAGTCTGAAGGGGATTATATAAAGTAGAAATAGGCTTGTGATAGACTCGCACCACCAAAGGCATCCCATTGGTCACTCCGCCCTCAATTCCTCCTGCGCGATTGGTTTTTCGGTAATATTGGTTGTCACGATGGTGTATAGCATCATGCACTTCTGAGCCACGTTGACCTGAGGATTTAACTCCAGCGCCGATTTCCACGGCTTTGACTGATTGTATGCTCATCATGGCTTGAGCTATAAGTCCATCAAGCTTGGTATCCCACTGCGCATAATCTCCAAGACCGGGAGGAACTCCCACTGCCCATGTCTCAACCACACCACCTAATGTGTCTTTGTCCATGCGAGCATTTTGTATAAGCTGTTTCATTTCTCTGGACTTTGCCGCATCTACACAGCGTATTTCAGGATCTTTTTCATAAGTAGCTTTGATATCTTCAAAATCATACTCTGAATCTACTTTTATATCACCTATCTGAAGCGTGTGACTTGCAATTTCAATTCCTTTGGTCAAAAGAAATTGTTTGAATATTCCTCCCGCTGCAACCCGTGCCGTTGTTTCCCGGGCACTTGCTCGTTCCAATACATTTCGCACATCATCAAATCCATGCTTTTGAATACCAGCAAGATCAGCATGCCCAGGACGTGGTGCGGTTATACGAGCTGAATCCTTTACTTCATCAGACTGATCCTCTACACTCATTTTATCTCCCCAATTTTTGTGATCTTTATTCCATATGATCATAGAAATCGGGCTGCCAATGGTTTTACCAAAACGGATACCAGATAGTACTTCAACTTCATCTTTTTCAATACTCATTCTGCCACCAGATCCTGCACCTTTTTGTCGCTTAGCAAGTTCAGCGTTTATAAAATCAATAGAAATAGGTATGCCAGCTGGCATGCCATCAATGATGACAGTGAGTCCTTTGCCGTGGCTTTCGCCGGCTGTTAAAAAACGGATCATAATTAATATAAATTCTAAATCTTAATTTCTAATTTCTAAATAAATTCTCATTTTCAAATATTTTTAATCATTATAATTTTGTACATTATTTAGGATTTAGGATTTAGGATTTAGGATTTAGGATTTAGGATTTAGGATTTAGGATTTAGGATTTAGGATTTAATACAGTATATACTTTTTTCATCTCATCTATATCTATCTGTCCAGGAGCAGTTTCTCCCCACTTTGTTGATGCGTAGGTACAATAACTCCCCAGTAGTGGTCCAAGAATGCGTGTCATTTTTCCTTTTTCTCCCATACCTATGACAATCCGTTCCTCATCGTGTGGTTTATTGGTCAGTAATCTATAGATCTTGGTTACTTCATAATCCTGCGTGATCATGGTGGAAATTTTTATGATATCTGGGTTAAATGAATTAATAGTGGCTATGATTTTTTGCATATCCCAATAGCTTGGAGTGTGAGAAAAATTATGATACGAAACTATAAGCTTCGAGGTTCTTTTTTTAAAGGAGTAATCTTCCATTGTTGAAAGTTCTATATCAACAAAGTCAAAATTCTGATTGAGTGCATGTTCTAAAATCATGATCCGACTTTTTTCATCACCTCCATACATTCCTCCTTCAGAATTTTTTCGACAGGTAAAGATAGATTCAACGGTAAGATTTTGCGATATGGTTTCGATATCACTTTCAGAAACATTCTCTATAGAATCAACGCGCAATTCTACAAATCCAGATACTTCTTGAGTTTTATTTAAATTGCTCAAAAATTCATCTATAGTTTTCCCCGTCACCGGTGTACAAATACGGATATTCATTCGAAATTCTTAATTCTTAATTCGTAATTCCAATGCTTCTCTCATCACATGTTCGGGCGCCTCAAGCCCCGTATAGAGCTTAAACTGTTCAATGCCTTGATGTAATAACATTTCTGTTCCGTGAATTATAGTCGCGCCTTGTTCTCTTGCATCCAGTAACAGTCTTGTCTCAAAAGGAACATAAACTGCATCAAAAACAATATGATTGTTATTTATATATTCTTTAGAAACAGGAGTTTCATTTACTCGCTCTCCCATTCCAAGACTCGTAGAGTTAAGAACAATATCGAAATCTTTTAGTAAGAAAAGTTCTGATGTTGGTTTTACTATTGC
The DNA here is from genome assembly GCA_027624795.1 of bacterium. GTDB lineage: Bacteria > Patescibacteriota > Microgenomatia > UBA1406 > GWC2-37-13 > UBA1450. Next base: position 3,284 of record JAQBTX010000001.1, read on the forward strand.
ATCGTAACCAATTAATTTCATCGCATGTGCCAATTCTTCAGCTTTTTCTAGGGTCCGATTAAAAATAGTCAAACGAGCTCCTTTTTTTAATACTCCATACGCCATGGCATGTGCCGCGCCCCCAGCTCCTATGAGTGCAACTTTTTTATCTTGAATCGAACCGTATTTTTCAAGTGAATTCACTACTCCCAGCCAGTCAGTATTGTAGCCTTTTAATGTTCCATTGCTATTCGCAACTGTATTTACCGCTCCAATTTGTTTTGCGGTTTCATCTATTTCATCTATATATTTCATTACTTCAATTTTATGTGGAATCGTACAGGTTAGTCCGCACACATTCATAGCTCTAAAACCTTTAATAGCATCTTCCAAATGTTCCGGTTTTACGGTTGCGCCGAAAAAAACAAATTGATCATCGATCCCAAGTGCTTCATATCCTGCGTTATGCATAGCGGGAGAAAGTGAATGTTCCACGGGGTCACCGATTATGATGCAGAGTTTTGTTTTAGCAGTTATGTTCATAGTGTGTTATAAATGTGAATAATCTCATCAGCAATCTCTTCAACTGATTTTTCTTGAATATCTATAGTATGATCTGAAAGGTTTTTATATAACGGTAACCTAAATTCAAATAACGATTGTGCTTTTTCAATAGTATTGAAAAGTGGTCGTGGAGTAGAATCAGATGCTATATGTTTTGTAAGAAGCTCAAATGGGGCATGGAGATAAAAAACTATCGCACTATGTTTTTTAAAAGTATCGATAATAATTTTGTTCATTACTACTCCGCCGCCGGTAGATACTACTGTGTTAGTTAAAAGTGCAAGTTCCTTCGATAATGCTATTTCAGATTCTCTCAAAAGTGATTCACCTTTTTTTAAAAATAATGCTTTCATGTCTGCAAAACCAGTTTGTTCCAAAATAAGTGCATCCATTTCACGAAATTCAAATGACATCTTTTTGGCGATTGCTTTACCGACTGTAGATTTGCCTGACCCCATAAATCCAATAAGAATAATGTTCATAGGTTAATGAAATAGATGGATCCCGCATCAAGTGCGGGATGACACAATCTCAATTCCAATAGTTTGTAATTTCTCCCAAAATTCTGGAAACGTTTTTGTTACTACTTCTGGGTTATTGATTTTCATTCCTTTGAGTTTGGATCCCCCTATGGCAAAACTCATTGCCATGCGATGATCGCCATACGTCTCAATTGTAGCAGGTTTTGGGGATCCTCCATAAATGATAAGTGTATCTGCATTCGGCGATTCCGTTTTGATATTCATTTTTTCAAGTTCTGCTTGGACTGCTTTCACGCGCTCTGTCTCTTTAACTCTCAATGACCTCACACCAGATAATACCGACTTACCATTTGCAAATGCTGTCAAGACTGCTAATGTCTGCGCTTGATCCGGACACTGCTCCATGTTTACTTCGACAGGTTTTACCCCATGGCCACAAATGGTAACTTCTCCATCGTTATAGGTAACTTCCGTTCCCATTTTTTTGAGTATATCTAAAAATAATCGATCCCCTTGTTGAGAATCTGATTTTAGATTTTTTAATGTTATAGTTGAGTTTGTGAGCGAGGCAATTGCTGCAAAATATCCAGCTGCTGAATAATCTCCCTCAACTTTATATATATCAGATCCTTTAGTTCCCCATTTTTTTACTAAATGTTTAGTAAGTTCAATGTAGGACTTCGAGATAGGAGGAGTGGTAAACGTAATAGTCATTGCTCCTAAGACAGGTTGCAAAAGCATGATTGCGGTTACAAATTGGCTGCTGATACTCCCATCCATCTGGAGAGTTTTATTTTCAAGTTGAGAGGTTGAAATTTTAATTGGTGGAAATCCTTCCTCTCCTAGATATTCTATCTTGGCTCCCAGTTGCCGCAAGGCATCAACAAGCCCTTTAATGGGCCTCTCGTTAAGTCGCTTCTCTCCTAAAATAGTTTTAATCCCCGGGACAATACAACAAAATGCGGTCAAAAATCGTATCGTTGTCCCAGAAAGATGCGCATTGAGAATATATTCGCCGTCTTTAACATGCGTATAATTTCCATGAACAATAAATGAACTTGCATTCTTTTCAACCTTAATTCCCAATGAATTTAAGCAAGAAACCAAAGCTTGCGTATCATCAGAAAAGAGTGGATTTTGTATAGTTACCACTTGTGGACTCAGTGCTGCTAATATAAGCGCTCTATTAGTGACACTTTTGGAACTTGGCAATTCCACCGCTCCATGAATAGAATGGGGAAGGGGAATAAGTTCGATCATAGTATGTATTCAATTGCTTTTCGTACCAATGATTCTCCAATGCTGACATTTTCTTCTCCCTGTCCGATAGATGAAAGGAGCGTCCATTTGATTTTGCCACCACTATTTTTTTTGTCTGTAAAAAGGAGATCATAAATCGTATCTACTGATGTGGATTGTTGATATTTAACTGGCAATCCTACCCGTTTTATAGCAATTTCAATGGTGTTGAAATCTTTATCTGATATCATACCGCTTAGCTGTGCAATTTTTGCTTCGGCAACCATACCTATAGCTACTGCTTCCCCATGGTAGAGTGGGTCAGATGATGAAAAACTCAACGACTCAAGAACATGTCCTACTGTGTGTCCAAAGTTAAGGAGCTTGCGAGTTGAAGATTCATATTCATCTTGTCGAACTATCTCTGCTTTGATTTCTACTGAACGCGCAATTATTTCAATTTGCTTATCATGGTTAAAATCGGTGAATGGTTTTTCGGCCACTTGAGCAAAATATGTTTTGTCAGCGATAAGTCCGTGCTTTATAACTTCCGCATATCCTTGAATCAAAGTGCGTTTCGGTAAAGTAGATAGGGTAGATATATCCGCGATAACCAACTTCGGTTGTGCAAAAACACCCACATAATTTTTCTTGTTTCCCAAGTTTACTCCGGTCTTTCCACCCACACTCGCATCAACCATTCCTTCGAGAGTCGTTGAGATGTTGACAAATGGGAGTCCTCGTAAATAGGTGCTTGCCGCAAACCCACCAAGATCAGTAACCACGCCGCCACCCAAGTTAATGACCAGCGATTTTCGATCAAGCTTTTTTTCTGCCATATCGGAGTAAATTTTTTCTACGGTGGAAAGATTTTTGTTTTTTTCTCCAGCATCAAAAGTGTACGAATGAATAGCACCATCAAATGATTTTTTTATGGTAGATATTACCGGTTCAAGATAATGCGTAGCTACGTGTGAATCGGTAATGATATAGATCTGGGTTACTCGATCGAACTTTATGTGATGAGTTAATTGACCAATCGAATGCTCTCCGATAATAACGGAGTAATGTTTCGATACGTGTTGGAGAGATATATTCACTTTTTTCATATTATTCAGTATATAACGCTCCTTTTTGATATGCCCCTAATCTCCTGTGGGTTAATGATTCTTTTGCTATAGATGCATCGATAACTTCAAGCGATCCTTCGGGAATTTCGACATCCACCCAAAACTCATATTCCCAGTCACTGCCTGGAACGGGACGAGATTCGATTTTAGTCATATTCCCCTGTGCATTACTGATGGATTGTAATACTGGTACTAAACTTCCTGGTTCATGTTTGACGCAAAATGCATAGGTTACTTTGTTTATTGGTTGCAGTAATGACTCAGAGTTTTTGGAAATTATGACCCAACGAGTCATATTATTTTTGGTATTTCCAATATGGTTAGAAATAATTGATAATCCTTTTTCTTCGATTGTCTTTTTCCCCCCTATAGCTGCTTTTGAAAAATCATGAAGTGATACCACATCATCAATTGCCGAAGCAGTGCTCGATGTACTATGTGGTGTCAGATTATTTTTTTTGATAAATATTGAACACTGAGCAAGTGCTTGACTGTGTGAATATACATCACGTACATCTGAAATCGATGCATCCTTCAAACCCCCCAAATGAAGTTCAATATTCATAGAAGCTTCTCCAATAATATGGACATCAGATTTAAAAAGTACGTCGACACTTTCATGTACTGAACTGCTAATTGAATTTTCAATTCCCAATATACCCATTCCCTCCACTTGCACCCGCTCCACAACTTCATCAAATCCCGATAACGGTATAAGCTTATGTTCAGTAGTGGTAAATATTTTTTTAGCAACTATTTCGCTATATGATCCAACAGGACCTAAGTAATATATATTCATGGTTGTAGATGCTTTTTAATTGCGATGTATGCTTTTTCAAACTTTTCCATTTCTTTTTTAGCATAAGGATTGTACGTGTACATATCTTCAAAAAGCTCCATCGAATCATTATTGAGAACTTCTATCATGTCAAACATACGAGATCCACTTTGTGTATCAATTTCACTCCGTGATAAATCCAGTTGATGTAATACTCCACCCAATAAGTGTGAAATAAATTGAAACTGCGCTGCTTTTTTATCATGTTCATCGGGTGACATATCAATGACTTTGAGTTTTGCGGCAAAGGCTGTGCGAATTGATCGATATACATCCTGATCAATTCGCACCGGATGCATGACCAAGGGCAATCGAGATAAATCATGAATCACGTGTTCATATGAGGACTTCCCAAACATTGGATGAGATGCGATGATCTGTGTTTGTTCTGGTAAATATTCTTCCATCCATCGAGCAGGAATAGATTTTACCGAGCATACATCCATCACCATAGAGTTAGATTTAATATGATGAGCGATTTTTTTCAATACTTCTGGCATCGTACGTATGGGAACTGCAGGGATAATCAGATCGCATTGTGTTGCTTTTTCAAACGATACAAACTGATCGTTCGTATGATTGCGAGATGATTTAAGGATTTGCGCTTTAGGAAATATGACTGGAAGTATATCTTCAGCATAAAATGAACCAAACCGACCATACCCAATAACGCCTATGGTGACGATAGTATTATTCATCGCTTTTTTCAATTTCCAACGAATGATCATGAATATCGTGCCATACTGTTTCAATAAGTTTTTCAGAAACACCTCGTTCTCTGGCATAAGCAACCCGATCCATAAGTACCTGGTAAAATCGCTTAGTATCTAAAGGTTCTATTCCATTCTCCTTTTTGAGAGATCCAATTTCTTTCACCAGCTCAAATCGCTTGGCAATTAGATCAATGATGGCATGATCCAATTTATCAATCTGCATTCTTAAATCTTTAATTTTCATAATGAAATATATTTTTAATATTGTCATGCTGAATTTATTTCAGCATCTTTATAATGATAGATCCTGAAACAAGTTCAGGATGACAAAAGAGTACTGAGCTACTGAGTTCCTGAGTCCCTAGGCTCTCGCAAACTTCTAAATGTACTCAATTTCTTCACCATAGATTCGAGTTCTTTAATGGTAATATGTTGTTCCGTATCTGTCGAAGATGTTCCGACTTCAACTAAGATCCCGTCATATAAAAATTCATTTTCACTCAATTTCATCTTCATAGTTTCTATAGTACCTTCAACTATTTGGGATTTTAGTTTCGGACCATACGAATGACTTGGATCAAAAAAAAGTTTCGCTCCGGTAGATTGTTTTACCCGTTTGGCAATACTATGGACTACTGCATTTCGATAATCTCCCTTACCTGGAACATCTACTCCACGATGGATCAGTACAATGTTACCTTTTATTTCTCCCACATAATCTGCCAATCCTAACCACGTCTTTTCCATCGTTGTTTTACCCTGATATTCCTCAGTGTTTGCCGATTCTAAGTGGTCTCCGATCCACTTGCCATTTTTTATTCCTACATGCCAACCATTTCGACGTGCGAACTCCGCTGTTTGAGCAACTTGCCATCCAAGCTGTTCCACCGCAGGATTCCATGGTAAAAATGCTCCGCTCCCCAGTTTTCCTTCAAAAGATGGGAGTTGGATGAGTGGATTCATAATCTCTGATGCAATGAGCAGTCCTGTTTTTATTGAAAGTTCTTGGGCTATATAAACACTAGGTGCAATACTAAAGTCTTTGAATCCACCACCTTGCATTAAAATATTGCTATTTTTTTGAAAGACTTCATAATCCATTCCCATGCCTGCCCCAGATTTATCGAGTTCAGTACGTGATTTGAGCCCGACTACCCGAGTACCGGTGATAGCTCGTTTTCCCTTAGATTCGATTTCAGCGATCTGGTGAATTTCATGAATATTTTTCTCATCTACCGAACAAGGACCAGCAATGAGAGTGATTGGTGAATTTTTCATAGTTTTATATATTAAAAAACCCGCCGATGCGGCGGGTGGGTATTTATTTAAGGTGTCTTAGTTAGACATTGCCTCCCACGCCGCCTAAAGCGGTAAAGATAAAATAAAAATAAAACCAACGGTGGGAATTTGTTGCTGTCATAGATCAATTGTAACAAAGGAATAAGAGATGTCAAACTGAAGTTTAGAGCAAAAGAAGAGTACCCACTGCAAATATAGCAATCCCTAACCCAGCAGTTACAAACGGAAGCATGTTTATTCCACTTACCGGTGGTGGTGGAGTTACGGTAGGTGTTACGGGGCCAGTCGTTGCTATAGTAGGCAGTGGTGACGGTGTAAAAGTTATGATAGTTGGCTGTACAGAAGCAGATGGCGTCGCGACATTGCTCTCACCAAGAACCTGAACCTGTTCGCCACTTTTTATAATGGTAAAATTTCTGGTTAAGGTAATGGGTTTGTTCTGCTGATCAACTGTTACCACTATGAGAATATATTGTCCAGGCGGGATTGAACCACCGGTATTTGCACTCCATTTACCATCTGCGTCTACAGTTGTGCGCTGAGAAATCGGTCGGTTGGTATTAATACTCACCTGCACTGACGATCCAGGAATACCAAATCCCTTTATAAGCGGCGCTGTGCCGGGTATAACAGCATTTGGCAGTGGGTAGCGGATCGATACTTCTTGAGTTGATTGTGAAGACGTACTCGCCTGATCGTGCACAGCCAGCACACTTTGTTCGTCAATAAATGAATAATTATTCCCCAAATTAATAGCCTCTGGCAATGGTCTACTGCGATCTACCGAAGTACGGATAAGTGAGGTTTGCATATCATTAAATAATTGAATGGAAATGATCGATTTGTTAGTGAGGGGGATTGGATTCAACGTACCTTCTTGGACTACATATTGAAGAGGTAAGAGCCACTCCCCGGTATGTTTGGTAAGAGTAAGAATAGGGTGCGCATTATTTACGACAAGCATAGCCAATGCATCACGCGCTGGTTCACCGTTTTTTTCTACTGCCAAGCCATATATGGGGGAAAGTGTTGAGCTCGAATGACTATTTTTCAGGGTAGTTGCTTCAAATGCATCTCCATTACTTTGACTTATGAGACCGCTATCACTTACAATGCGATAATAATAGGTGGTATTTTCTTCAAGGCTTTTCATCAGGGCGAAATGGTATCTTCTTTTTGTGGTATCTCCTGCTATATCACGCTCATCACGTGTAATTTGTGGTAAAGAGTTTGGCGATGTGCCATATGTGATCCATCCGGTGTCTTCATTATCAACTTCCCAAAAAACCCCCAGTTGTGATGGAGCTACATTCACCACTTGATGCTCCACTAACACGTTTTTAGAAGCACGAGTAGGGGTAGAATCTTTTGATGAAATATAGAAAAATCCCGCTGCAGCCATAACACTAACTGCTACCATCACCAGTATTTTTGGAGTATGTGAGTGCTCGCGCAAATATAAATCGGTATACATTATGGGGTTCTTTTTTCAAGAATATCTAATAAAGTTGTATCAATAGTATAGTTTAAAGATACTGCTTCCACATCTGATTCTGTTGGAGTTGCCTGAGATATGCCATTAAGCTCTATAATAACCCATGCGATAATAGTAAGAAATATAGTAATAATAATGGCGAGAAGATCTTTTTGAATCATAGATAATAAATAGATAATAATATACTGGTAGAACCATTTTCCTCTTGGACAAGTGATACTGAATCAATTTTTTTGAGTCTTCGCTGATTCATAAGCTTGTTTAAAAATGTACTCACCTCATTTGCACGTGCAGTGCCATTCATATCTATAGTAAATGAGTTAGTCTCTTGCGAGACTGCTTGAGTTACTGATTGACCATCTGCATCTGGATTTTCATTTTCATTTAACACTTCTTCTTCAGAATTTACAACATCTTGATCTTGATTTTTGTCTACTGATGATCCTTTTAAGTCGATACTTTCAACTGAAAGTACATTAATAAGTATGCCAGAATCAGAAGCACTTTTTCGTACTTCGTCTATCACTTGAGCTATAGTTGGGGCTGAAGGAACCGCTTGATCGAGAAGCGGTAGTTTATCTCGATACTCCTCTAATGTACTTTGATAGCTAACTACCTGCAATATAACTTCTTCAGTTTGCTTATCTTTCAATTTTAATTCTTGAAGTTCTTTTTGGAGGTTAAAAGCGGTGACCAAGTTTGGTCGAATGGCAAATATAAGAAAAAATGAAAAAACAATAAAAAAACCAACATTATAGCCGTAGGTTCGAATATCTTCCTTGCTTAGTAGCAATTTTAAAAGCGAATTTTTATCCATAATTAGTTGGTCGAATACTGTGATAATTGCATATTAAAAGAAAATCCCGCTTCTCCTTTTTCGATATTGAGCAAGTTTACGGTTTTATATTTTCCATCGGCAATAAGCTTATCGTTTAGTGAACGTATCGGGTTTACCGAAGTCGAAATGCCATTTATGGCAACTTCTTTTGCAGAAATGTCCATCTTACTTATAATAATATCAGTGGGGAGAATCGAGAAAAAATAAGCGTATTCACTTCGAAATGCATCTTGATCTTGCATAATAGTTTTTACATTACGCATTTTATTGTCTAACTCCTGTATTCTTCCAATCAATCCACCAGTAGAGGTAAGAATCGACTCCTGTTGATGAAGCTTATCACGTAGATCAACTATTTCTTGATCTACTTTAAAGCGATAAAAAAAGACACAGATAGCAACAAACTGCGTAATAACTAAAACATACCTCAAGTAATGCGTTGCAAAGTAGATTATTTTCTCAGATGAATTCTGTTTTGGTTTAGGAAAAAGATTTATGAGGTATTTCATGCAGAATGAGAAACTAATCTACTTATGCGACTTTTGAGTCGAGATGCTTTATTTGCATGAATAACATTCTTCTTTGAAGCTTTATCTATAACAGTATAGGCCTTTGCTATAAAATCTTCTTTCTTTGCTTTTGTTACTCCATTTTTTGCGAAACGAATGACATCATCCAATGCATTTCTATGCGTATTATTATGATTCGTTCGACTCACATCTTGCTTCATTTTTTTGATTGCTGATTTAATATTTGGCATACGTTTTATTCACCTCCTTTCATTGTACAAATTAGTAATAAGAAATTACACATCAAACTCTGTTTCAAGAATTTGCTCGCCAAATTCACCTGAAAACTTGAAAACTCCGCTCACTGGGCCATCGATATTATGGTAACGGCATACTCCTGAAGAACAAGTACCAAATGTTACTTCTTCCTCTGCTTCGTCTCCATCTACTTCAATCGTCCCGAATACTCCTTCTATGCTTCCCTCTTTAGTGCTGTACGAAAGCTCATATTCTATCATATCAGTTCCATCGGGAACACCGATAATTGTTATTTCAGCTTCTGTTCTTCCTTTCAAAGATGCCTTAACTGAAGAATCGACAGTAGGAATTACTTCTACAGGCTCTTCAAATACAGATTCTTTTTTTTCTTTTTCATTTGATGAAGTTGTTTGTCGCATCATAAGAGTAATTGCTCCGACAACGAGAATGATAATAATCACACCGAAAACTAGGTATTGTTTTGGAATTGAATTCATAAGATACAATAATTTATAAAGATGATGATAAGCGCTTATTAAGATCTGCTATAGACACACGCTCTTGTTTCATAGTATCACGTTCTCGCACAGTTACACTATCATCTTCAAGAGTTTGGTAGTCTATGGTCACACAGTAGGGGGTCCCGATTTCGTCTTGATATTTATATCGCTTTCCAATGTTTCCTCGGTCATCCCAATAAGTGTGCTCATCTTCAGAAAGCATATCAAAAACCTCTTGAGCTTTTTTCATAATATCTGGTTTATTAGATACCAGAGGGAACACAGCTCGTTTGTAAGGAGCGATATGATACGGAAGTTTGAGCACTGTGCGTCCTTCTTCCTCAATATAACTATCGCAAAGAACCATAAACAACAAGCGGTTAATGCCTACCGCAGGTTCTATAACATGGGGTATAAATTTCTTTTGAGTGTATGGATCGATATACTGCAGATCAACTCCTGAATGCTTCATGTGTTGTTTGAGGTCATAATCTGTTCGATATGCAATACCCCACAACTCTTTCCAACCAAACGGAAAATGATAGTCAAGATCATAGGTTTGCTTACTATAATGACTGCGCTCTTTGTCAGTATGCTCTCGCCATCTCAAATTTGATACATTGATGCCAAGTGTCTTGGTGACAAAATTCCACATTGTGTCTTGCCATGCCTTGAATAATTCCTTCCAATCTGATTGCTCTGGATCAAAGAAATATTCAATCTCTGCCTGTTCAAATTCAAATGTACGAAAAATATATTGCCCTAAGGTTACTTCATTTCTAAAGCTCTTTCCGATCTGTCCCACACCAAAAGGAAGTTTTACTCGTGTGGTATCAAGTATATTTTTAAAATTGAGGAAGATGCCTTGTGCTGTTTCTCCACGCATATAGGCAGTGTTTTTCTCTCCAGATATTGATCCCAGCTTTGTCTCCATAAGAAGATCAAATGTTTTTGGTGTAGATAAGGAATTGCCAGCTTCACTATGGATGTCATATTTTTTGATAAATGTTCCCATTTCTTCGATGGTGAGATTTTCAACTGCCATATCGGCAAATTCATCTTTTCCAGAAATAAATGCTTCAATCACATGATCAGCTCGGTATCGTTTTTGAGTAACCGTATCTTCCACCACAGGGTCAGAAAAACTACCCACATGACCAGATGCCACCCATGTTTGGGGGTGCACGATGATTGATGAATCCAAGCCAATCATATCGCGTCGCTTATGAATGAGTTCCTTCCACCATGCATTGCGGATATTACGGAGAAGTTCAGACCCAAGTGGCCCATAATCATAAGCATTGGCAAGTCCTCCATACAGCTCAGATGAAGGATAGATGAATCCACGGCGCTTTGCAAGAGATACAATAGTGTCCATATGTGTTGTTACATTATAACATGCGAGCCAGTCCGATGGCAGGTTTAGGTAGTGCTCTTTCGGTGTACTCTTCAATTTTTTGGAGTGCTTCGTGAAGTGAATATTCTTCGTCTGAATACCCAAATGCGTGGAGAAGCTTGTTGAGTGAATCCGTGAGTACCGATGCTACCTGAGCACCTGGTTTTGACAAATTTACTAATGCCTTGGTAAAAATTCGATATACGAGCGTTTCTTGTTGATCTTCTGGCAACAATCCATCAAGTGTAGCAATGAGTAAATATAATGCATCGGTATGGGTATCGGTACGAAGTCCTATAAACCCAGAAATCAAATCAGTTGATTGGATATAATTAACTGAATGACGTGAAGAAAGTATTGCTTTTATAAGGTTTCCCGTTTGCAAGTGAGCTGATCGTTTTGATTTGAATGTTTTTACCCCTTTGGCAAGTGCGCGGATCTTGCCGTATTCTTTGGTAAAAAGTACTACCATTTGATCTTTACCAAGAAGAGATTTCTTCTTTAATACAAACCCTTCAATATGATCGTTGCGCCACATGATGTTATTCTACCAACACATCTATGGCAAATGGCCCATTAAATTCCTTTTTACCTCCCACTTCTATAGTAAGCTCTTGATTTTCTATACCAGGCTGCTTTTGTACGTAAAGCGTGTAATTGTCTTTGGTAATGCTACTTGGTAAGGTATATTTGATCGATACTGATGCTACTCCTTCAGGGTCTACGGTCATGAATCCTTCGTATACCGTTTTACCAAGCTCATCATAGGTGAGGGTTTTAGTTTTAGATCCTGCAAAATCATTAAGCTCAGATCCTTCTGGCACATAGAATCGTATCCAGTTGCGAAGCGTTGCATTCAAACATAAGCCTCCTCGCTCCAAGTTACAGTCAGAAGGCGGATGTGGATTTTTAAATTTAATCGTTACTTCGCGAGTTACTTTACCTCCTTCAAATGAAGTAGTAGAATTTACTTCCTCATCGAGAAATAGATTTGACTTTGCACCGGCAAAGTTCACGTTATTTATATGAAGATAATCTCCTTCTCCTTGATGTATGCGTCCTGCATAATTCATTTGCTCGACTGCTGCCTGTGTATCTTTGTCTACAAAGTACAGCAAAATGTGCTTTTCATCTAGGTTTTCAAATGAGGTTTGAGCAAGCTGTCCCCAGTATTTAGAAGGAGAAAAGCCAATCGCTTTATAAAAGAGCTCAAGCATGAGGTTACCCAATATCCGTTTTCGATCAATTTTCACATAATTTACAGGTCGATCAACAATGTCAAAGAGCGTATAAATTACCTGTGGACAATCACATCGTTCATCAATTTCTGCGGAAAAAGTAATACCATCTACCTGCGTGTCTCCAAATATACGAAGCATGTCTACCAACACTTTTGAATCAATGGCAATTATTCCATCATAATCAATGCTGTTGCCGGCTTTTTTATAGAGCTCATCAAAAAGACCAACTGATTCAACAAAATCCGGTGATAAGTTGCTGTCGCGAATATAAAACTTCGATACCCCTTTATGGTACTCAAGTATCTTGTCAGGAGCAGGGGGATGAGATGCAATAGCATTGTCAATATCATACATATCGCTTGATCCCTTCACGGTAATCTCTCCTTTATTTACATTAAAGATGGCATAAAAGGTAAAGAATCCACCAGTTGCACGACGCTCAGCGGTATTTTGAAACAATATGAGATAGTCTTTTTCATCATCTGAACCAAGGATTTCTGGAAGTTGCTTAAGAAGTGGTTTTGCATCGACAAAAAGAGATGCCATTCCCTTAAACTGATCTTGACCTTGAACTATATTTGCACGAATTTCCTTTCCACCAATTTTTTCGGGGTATCTATTGGGATCTATTGACTCAATTCGCTTCTCTGCCTGTTCTATATTATCAGCTACCAGATCGATCCGCTCAAGCATCTTATCCAGAGTAATTACAGCTGTTTGAAGCCGTTCCTTTGCACTTTTATCATAGAAGTTTTGCTCACCTTGCTTAAATCCTATGAGGTCTGCATACGGGTAAATGGCGGTTACCGCTTCGTCTGCGGCTTGAATCATATATCGTCCAGCCTCCACTCCTGCTTTAAAATCTTGTCCATAGGGAATAAAGCTGGTCCAATACAGCGCTTCTGCGTCTTTTTCAAATGCAGCATATTTCTCAGAGAGTGAGGTTATGCGCGCATCAATAAGATCTATATCGTTGGATTTGATATCTGCTTTCAGTAACGTAGCTTCATCTGCAACTACTTGACCGCTTACCTTCAATTTCATAGCCGGCATAAAGATAAAGATATATCCCAAAACCAACATGACGAATACAACCCCTAATGTACTAGCGAGGGCTACTTGGACTTTTTTACTATTTAGAAAACTAAATGAAATGGAGAATTTCTTTGTCTTTGTTGATGGAGATGATGGTGACTGACTCGTTGATTGTATTTTTTTAAGTAAATTTTTCATAGATAATAATATTGTAACGATTCATTTTTAAAAAGCAAACAGTAGATTAAATCGCACCTTTGCCGGTAAGCATGATAAGGGGGGTTTTAAAAATAATTTTTAGATCGTTATAAAGAGATATATGTGCTACATACTCAGCATCAAGAATAATGCGTTCATCAAAATTAACTTCAGATCTACCAGACACCTGCCATAATCCCGTAATTCCTGGTTTTGCCTTAAGTACTTTCACTACCTGCGTTTTAGTTTGAGGGTATTTTTTTTGCTGATTGGTAAGTTCATCGGAGTAGTAAGCTCGGGGACCAACAATGCTCATCTCCCCTTTTAATACATTTATTATTTGAGGAAGTTCATCAAGAGAATGTCTGCGTATGTACGTTCCGATGAGAGTGATGCGTGGATCATTTTGAAGCTTGTAGCTTTTTTTCTTATATTCTTCATACAGTTCTTTAAACTTTGGATCGTTACGAAGGAGATGATGAGCATTTTCGATCATAGAGCGGAATTTGTACATCTTAAATGTTTTTCCATGTTGACCAATCCGCTCAGGCACGTCGGCAAATATGGGTCCTTTTGATGAAAGTTTAATAAGTACAACTATGAGCACGGATGGAATGAAAAAGATCACGAGAATAATAAAGGAGATCGTAATATCCATGAATCGTTTGGTAATTTGTTGGTAGGATGTGCCGCGTAATAGTGTCATAGCTTGAGTAGACTCATTAGGTAAGATGTTCGTTTTCAGTCCCTTGAAAGTTATTAACAATATTTTTTATTTTAGTAACGGATGATTTTTTAGCAACCAGCAATGCATCGTTAGTATTTACAACGAGGAGATCATCTAGATCTACCCCGACAATAATTTTTTTATCCTCATAGTTGTACACTAAGCAATCCGCACTATCTTCAAGCATAACTTGACCTTTCGTTATATTGTCATGCCGGTGCTCTTCAAGTGCCTCTTTTAATGCTTCCCAAGCTCCTATATCACTCCAACCTATGTCTTCTACTACTACCGTAGCTTGCGCTTTATCCATATGCTCAAGCACCGCATTATCAAAACTAATTTCGGGCATTTCAGGATAATAAGCATCCATCTGTCTTGCAAAATCAGCTGGATTTGCTGAGGTTACAATCCGCTCAGTTACTTCATATACTTGAGGCGCATACATTTTGAATAATGAGTACATAAATGCAGGAGAAGTTACAAAGTACCCCAAATTCCAGCAATACTGTTTTGAATCAAAATAGGTTTTAGAAGTTTCAGCGTCAGGTCGATATTTAAAGCCATCAAATTCATTAAACCCAATTCCTTCAGATGAAAAGGCTTTTTTGCCTATGTGAATCCACCCCAAGTTTTCAGAAGCAAATCGGGGTTTTTGACCGATAAAAATGACTTGATCGTTTTGTTTCTTGATTTGCTCTCCGGACTCAAAAATAATTTTCTTGAATAATTCAGTCTTATTTACCAAATGGTCACTCCATAATATGACTACTGGTTCATTCGGAAATTTCTGAGCTAAATGACCCATTATGAGTCCCACTGCTGGGCCTACATCTCGCTTAGCAGGTTCACTAATTATGTTTTCTTTAGGTATAAATGGTAGCTGTTCTTCAACCAAATGAACATAGGGCTTGCCAGTTGAAATGTATATGTCCTCTGCAGCAAATTCAGGAAGCAGTCGCTCCGTCGCAAGTTGAAGCGTAGATTTATCTCCAATAATTTTTTCAAATTGCTTAGGAGATTTTTTGCGTGATAAAGGCCATAATCTCGTTCCTACACCACCTGCAAATATTACTGCTTTCATACTATTTTTGTTATTTCAGATATAAAAATTTTTTTAGAGAACTTTGAAAATATCTCACCTCCCACATCTAAATTGTACTTATCGGGCTTGAATTGTGCAACAGCATATCGCATGGCCTTTGCGGATTGTTCGTTGAAGAATGTTCCTGTTTTGCCGTTGACGACAGTCTCGCAGGCACCACCTTTGTTGAAAGAGATTACCGGGCACCCAAAAAATTGTGCCTCCAACGATACATATCCAAAGTCTTCCTCTTGAGGCATGATGAGTGCCTGAGCATTAGAGTATAAATGCGCCAACTCGATATCAGATGCATTCTGGATAAATTTGATGTTTGATCCTGCCATTTTTTTGAGCTGAGATGATTGGGTTCCTTTTCCGACAATGACGAGATGTTTATCTGGCATGCTTGCAAATGCCTGAATGGCAATATCGACCTTTTTATATGGTTCCAATCTTGAAACAATGAGAAAATATTTTTCATTGTCATTGCGAGTGAAGCGAAGCAATCTCTCATCTTTATTCTTAAATCTTGCCCAATAAGCGGTATCAAATGGTGGGTAGATAACGGTTGATTCTCGATTGTAATAGATAAGGCACCTGTCTGCCACTGTTTGTGAGATTGAAATGATACTATCTGGCCGCTGCGCCGCTATATAATCCCATTTTTTAAATCCCGTTTTCACCCATGTCATTCCCGAAAAGGTGGGAATCTCCTTTTGATACTCATCTACATGACTCCACAACCATCTCGTTGGCGTGAGAAGTATACATATATGTTTGGTATGCGGTTGAGTGATGACCGATTTAGCAAATGAAGAAGTAATCGATATAACCGTATCATATGATCGAAAATCAAAACTTTCAAATGCGTATGGGTAAAAGGGAAGCGAGAGAATCCGACTAGATTTGATGAAGGAAGGAAATTTCTGGATAAATGAAGTGTGAATTTTTTTTAGAAATTCGGATTTAGGATTTAGGATTTTATCGATCCACTTTGCTTTATCTCGATCGATATAACTCGTATACCAATCTGCATCCGGATACATTTGAGCTAACGTTACCAGCATACGCTCTACCCCACCCACTTTATCCATCCAGTCGTACACGATTGCTATTTTTGTTGAATTTGACATTTCGATATTATTCCTATTATAATCGATCATATATGCACAAAGTTATTTTTTATGTTCTTCTTGTTTTAGAGGTTATAGGTCTTATTACGCTTGCTCAAGACTTCCCCATGAAATTCATAGATAACGTTGGAGTAATACTCGAACTTCTGACGATGTTTGCATTATATAGTTATGTTTACCACAAAAAACACCTTTCACAGACTTTTTGGAAAAATACTTTTTATGTACTGGGTATTTGGTGGCTATTTGACCTCGTTGATCTTTTATTTTTTGGACAGGCTCTTTGGGAAATGTTACCAGACTTCTTCCAAACTGGATTTGAGTATTCAAAGGGCGCATATATGTTTGGACTCATGATCCAGGCTTACTTTCTATACATTGTGTATCAGCTCGGATTTAAGAAGGGAAAATCAAAGAAGTAAGTCTCCCCGATATTGATCTCCCAATTTTTTGCACGTTTCACACCTTTTTTCACCAATCGGTAAATACATTGTCCCAAAGCCCAATTCACCGATTCACCCAAAAATCGGTAAAACCCATATTTTATAGGAGTTTTAGCGCTTCACAAAAGCATTTTATCCGATTTTTCACCGATTTTTACCGAATATTTTTATATGTTATTCCAAAGCCCCGCAATCGGTGGACCGATTCTTAACCGATTTTCGATGAGTTATATGAAGCTTTAGACTGTTATGACAACATACTATCCGATTCTTCTAAAAAACCACCGATTTTTTCGAATCGGTACAAACACTGTTATAAGGCCCCGAAATCGGTAGCAATTCGGGGATGATTTTTATGTATGGTTCAAATTCCATAAGCGGTCGTGAACTGAACTGATTATATTATTTATCAAACCAAACCCTCTCCTGTCATTCTGATCCCGACTTGTCGGGGGAAGAATCCATGTATTGGTAAACTGGAGTCATACTGGCTTGTCCAGGATCCAGTTTGTAGTCATTGCGAACGGGGTGAAACAATCTCACAAAATCTCATCCTAAATTTACCTGTCCCAATCAAAGCATCGAGGTTTCAGGATCTTACACTGTCATCCCCGACTCGATCGGGGATCCAGATTCCGTTCCATAGGTCAAGAAGTTTCGATTTAAAAATACAAGAGCTAAAATGGTATATCGTCTTCCTCAACTAGGGCTTCGGTGCTTTCGTTTACAACTTGTTCTTGAGTTTTAACTATGACATAAATCTGATCAGCCCCAATCTTTGATATTCTTAAAAAGTCATATAGACTCTAAGGGAAAAAGTTTTGATCAAAGTTTGTTTCTTGCAATTTTTCCCATAAATAAAAACTATCACCTTTTTTCTTATAATCTAAACTATCCTCATCTGCAGGATTTTTCTTCTGGAATCCCAATACTGCTTCAAGTTTTGGATTATTAAAATGAATTTGATTATTTTGAACTACTTGGGTTAATTTCCAATTATTTGTGATTTGTCCTTTTTTCGATTCATCAGCATAAGCATAAAAGACAGAAGTTGCTAAACTATCCTTAGATACTATATCCAATAGATTTTCAGGTTTAAGATTTGCGCTTTTTGGTAAATCCCAATCAGAAATAACAAAACAATCAATATGAAAATGATTGCACAAATTGATTAATAATTCGGCAGTACTTTTCCCATGGTGTGGCAAAATAACGATGTTATGAAGATTCAGATATGTTTCAGAAAAGCGTTCTAATTCCTTTTCATCAGAAATATAATTTACTGCAATGCATTTTTCTTTTACTTTTTTCTGTATGGCATACTTATAAGCCATAACATCGTCAGGGCCTTCAACTAATATAACTTTCTGACTAAAAAGTAATTTATTTAGGTTGGGCTCTACAGTATTTAAAAACTGCCTCCAGTGTTTAATTGGACTCACTATTGACTCAGCAGGCTCATCTGGATTACTATATTTGACGACGGTTTGTTTTTCTTCCTGATCAAATTCTAGTCTAATAATGCCTCTTGTATCGAAAATGTCAATCATTTTATCTGAATGTGTAGTGTAGATAACTTGGTGCCCATTTTCGGCAATTCTACATAAAACATTTTTATAAAAGTACTCTTGATGATTTTCATGCAGAAAGCTCTCTGGTTCTTCAAATAAAAATAAACATTTATCATCGTTGCTTTCTGCTATTGATTGGATTACCGCCATTACAAACATAGATATATATCCGTCGCCAAGATGATCTAAAGGTATAAGTTTATCTTTATCGCCGCCTATACCTATCTTAAATATCATCTCAAGGAAAATATCTTCGTACTCTGGTAAAGTAAAATCAACATCGCAACTTTTATCACGTAAATTATTTTAAAGATTTTTTTTTATTTTACTGACAAAATTACTCAATTCTGTTTTCTCTTTAACTTTCATAACTGCATGTGAGATATCGTTTATAAATTCAGATTTCTTTCTTAGTATGACGTCGTCGCTCTCAATAACTTTTTGAATATGTGAACCTAAAAATGAACGAATTTTTCCCCAACTTGTTTTTTTAGTATTAATTTCTTCTTTTATTTTGTGGAAATTAATATTAAAAATGTTAAAATATTTTTTAGCACCAAATGCTTGAAAATTCTGATCTGGTTCGCCGTTGTAGTTTGGACTTAAAGTATTTAAAGAGATTATTTTTGCTCCCTCTATTTCGTTACCATCAATAAATATTTTCAATCTATGATAGCCATCAAGAATTGCTAATTTGTCGCGATCAATTTTATCCTCTTTACTGCTACTGCGCCTTAATAGCATAAATGGAACATTCTCAATTTCTCTGTCATGAAAATCATCTAAAGTGAAAGTGTCATCAGAAACATAATTTATTTGCAAAGCATGCAATATTACATTCATTAAATTTGTCTTTCCAACATTGTTATAGCCAATAATTGCGGTAGGCCTTCTATAATCTGCTCTAGGAAATATTATATTTTGTTTTTTATTTCCAAAAGATCGATAGTTCTTGATAGTTATTTCATCTATTCGTATATAAGACATTTGTATATTTAATTATGACACTAGCCCCTCCGCCCTCTCCAAAAGTACACTCGAATTTACCGATGTATTTTTTGCAGTAAACTTGTCAACCTCATCAATCATTTCATAAGAAAGGAATTTTACCAGTCTATTAAATTTCATAGCATTGAATGTAGGTCGAGTTACCTGCCTTCTTACTTTCTCTCTTCTTTCTTCTGGAGCTACTATGATGAGTGGATAACTACTATTTGGTGCAACGATTTTCAGATCAGAAAATCGTAGGAGCCCTGAATATACAGAAGTACTATTCTCCACTTCAAATGCAGCATTTATCTTAAATCCCTCTTTCCACACGACATCAATATTTTCCACATAGCGTGCGTCTACATCTATACCCGATGTAAATTCTTTTTCAAAATCACTAAAACTGTATTCCTTTGTGATCTTACCTTGATCATTTTTTGGTACCCATACCCTTGTTCCCGCTTTTAAGCCCATGTTTACCAGTGCCCATTGCATGCGGACATGTTCAGTTAATTCTTTCGGACTTACTTCCTCATCAATTTCAACTTCATTTTGAAATAGATTTTTTTCATCATTTTGTAGTTTCAATTTATCACGCATCACTTCGTATGGCTTTTCACCAGTTTTTATACGCATCAGCACATCATAGAGATTGTCATAGTGATTATAAAATAGCTTAAGCCGCTCGTCTGATACGTTGGTAAACCCTTTAAGCGTATAGTTCTCCTCGTAATCCAATAATTTATTGAATTCCGAAAACGGCAAATTAATCTCAATGGGATTAGCTATGAAATAAATCAGATTCCACCCTTCAATACTTCCATTTTTAATATTTTTCCATAGCTTCGCGGATAACGTATTGCTGACTGTTTTATATGCAATTTTCCCAAGAAGTTTTATATTCTTTCCTTCCACGATCATGATGTCATCTCCCGGTTTCATTTTATTAAACTTAGATCTATTCGGACCACTATCTCTTGAACCCCATATAGTGAGTTTCTTATTTCCAAAAATGTCTTTTAGTATTTTGACTTCGCTTTTTTCTAAGAAGTTAAATATTCTTTCTTGATCCACTTTATTTACTATCGTGTCCGTATAGTGAACCATCGCCTCGTAATTATTGACGGGCATGTATAAAATAAATATATTTCTCATCTCCCAAATTATACACCTCACCTGACAAACAGTCAGGAAAGCTGACTGAAGCATATTTTAAATAAATTTAGTTTATCTGTAGCTGTAATGGAGTTTTTAGGGCACGGGCTATTCTCTTCAGTAATCCAATTGAAGGATTGGCACTCATAGTTTCTATACGAGATATCACTGCCTGGGTGGTTTCTACTTTTTTTGCTAGGTCGCCCTGTGAAAGATCTTGTTTCAACCGCGCTTCAATGATCTGTTTTGAAAGTCGGTATTCTAGTTCAGATTCTTTCCATGCTTTTCTAAATTCTGGGTCTTTAAGGCGCTTTTTCAAATCCTCCCGAAATGTATATTCTTTTATGATTTTCATAGTATAAATACTATACCTTATAAGATATAAGATGTCAAACTTATTTCGTTATTTCATGATATCTTGTCATTGCAATAATTATTTCTTTAAGTGGGGTTTTTTGTTTCTTTTTAACAAATCCGTGCAAAATAATTATTGAATCTTTGTGCTTACGAGCATAGACTGCTCTGATATTATCTTTACCAATTACACGTATTTCCCATAATGGATACCCAGAAATACTTTTTATATGAGGGAGAACAGATTGAAGGCCATACTCTTCGATGGTACTAAATATCCGAATAAGTTTTGCTTGTTGTTTTTGGCTTAATGAGTCCAGAAAGTCGCTAATTGGACTATCGCCTTCAGAAGATGAGTAGTAAAATACCTTCATAGAAGAAATCATATATGTTATATATTAACATATATTTATACCTGTGAATTAATCACTTACACAACACTAGCTGCTCACCTGCCACGCGATAATCATATTCACTGCCATTTGCAGCAAGGATCACCTGATAGCCAGGAGTTATTACCTGAGCATACATTGCATCTGGCTGTGGACAGCCTAAAGATGAATCAGGGAAGTCTGTTGGAGTAAAACTCAACACTGTTATCATGGGTGGAGTTACGCCTTTTCCGCTATTAAGAAGTTCTCCAATTGCTTGATCTACAATCCGAGTATGCTCTTCGGTTAAATCTCCATAGTCTGGATTGGTGCTTTTTGGTTCTTGAGAAGGTGAAGTATTGAGGTTTGTCGTTTGGTCTTTATAATCATTTTGCATGATAAGTAGTATGCCCACAACCAGCAGAAGAATGACTCCCATGAATCCAACAACATACATGCTTCCTTTGTTCATGTAGTTATTATACACATTAACCTAACTTCTCATAGAGCGTTACGATTTCTTGCGTCATCTTTTCAAAACTAAATTTCTCTAATAGTTGGTTCTTAGATGTTTTAACATTTGAGTTTTGAAGTTTGATTTTTTGATGTATATCTTCAATGCTTATTGGATCAAATGCGGAGTACCCATCTCCTAATAGTTCTTTGAAGACAGGTATGTCTGAAGCGATTACTGGACAGTTAAAATAAGCTGCTTCGATGAGTGGGAGCCCAAAGCCTTCAGAAAGTGATGGGTTCACAAGAGCGCTTGCGTGCTTATAGAAAAAGACCAAATCTTCTGTTGTAGCAGTATGGTTAAATGAGATGTTCGTGATTTTCT
Source organism: bacterium (assembly GCA_027624795.1). GTDB lineage: Bacteria > Patescibacteriota > Microgenomatia > UBA1406 > GWC2-37-13 > UBA1450. Next base: position 25,661 of record JAQBTX010000001.1, read on the forward strand.
TCGTTTCAATTGAATCTTTGAGTTTTTGGGAAAACATATTGTCTGGCCCCACTAACAAGAGATTAACTGAGATATCTTGCCAAGCTTCAATCAACCGCTCCACATTCTTATGCGGATAAAAGTTGCCAACATACAAATAAAAGGGCTTTGGGTATTTTTTAGCTAATGATGTGTTTTCTGTGGCAGTCATGAGTTCATAATGTACCCCTTCATAAATAGGGTGAATCTTATTTTCGATAGATTGACCATACCAGCTCACAATCTGTTCTTTGACCGCTTTTGTTGGCGTTATAATGGCACGTGCATGCTTGATCTGTGATGATAATACATAGGTAAATATCCTATGTTTCAGCTCATACCAGAGAGGATTATGAGTTGAAGCTTGACCTGTTTTATGCAGAAGTGGCGTCATATCGTGTATGGTTGCCATAAATGGCCTCGAGTAGGCAACGGGGTAGCTAAAGTAGGTAAAATGCATGAGGTCAAGATTATCTTTCATAAGTGCCGAGTAAAAAGTGGTCTGTTCGGCAAATGAATGCCACTTTGCATCTACTGGACGCACGATAAACTTATTTGGCGGAAGGTTGATGCGAGATACGTCCTCTGGTAATGCATACACATAGTACTGCAGTGAATCTGGGGGTGATAGCGATAGATAATGAAGAAGGTTTCGAATATAGGTACCAACTCCTGTTTGATCATAAAGACGGGCATCAATACCAATCTTCTTGTTCTTCATATTCGAGATTTAATATTGATGAGAAGATACATGATTTTATTTACAAGCCAAGAGTATTGTTCCTCATAATGCTTACGATAGAAAATTCGCATAGCATTATAAAAATACTCCTTGGTTTTTTTTTGTGCTTGTTTATTTTTCAGACCACTCTGATACTTCAAATGTGTGACGGTATATTTTGGATAATACATGATCTGGTACCCTTCTTGCTTCATTCGATATGCCAGGTCGACATCTTCACCGTACATAAAAAATTCTTCATCAAATCCACGAAGCTCGTCGAGCACTTTTTTTGGTGATATAAAAAAAGCACCACTTATAGCGTCTACCGGATGAATGCTATTTAAGTCTTTATAAGTCATATGGTACCCACCAAACGTTTCGCGAAGTTGAGGTAAAGCATAGGTAATTTTTTCGAGTTTTGTAAAATAGGTCAACGAATTCCATATTGTAGGAAACCCTCGATGAGATGCAGGATCGAGAGAATTATTTGGTAACTGAACTTTCAACGTTAGGGCACCAATGGTGGAATTTTCCTTCATATAACTTACTACCTGTGGCCAATTCACTAAACCCACCATTACATCAGAATTCAAAAATAATACATATTCTCCAGTGGCATTATGAAGACCTCTATTGTTCCCTTTAGGATATCCTTCATTATCTCTATTTGATATCGATTTAAATGCTATGTAATCACTATTGACAGATTGTTTGTATGCCCTAATCATATCTTGAGAACCATCTTGCGATGCGTTATCTACTACTATGATTTCAGATTTAAATTGAGGGTAAGAAGTAAGGCTTTTGACCAATGCGTCTAGACATTGTTTTGTAATGTCCGCAGTGTTAAATGAAAGGATGATAACAGATAGATTTATCATAGAAAGTACCTACGAATATAGTAGCAGAAAACCTTAACGCTTTGGAGACTGTTTTTTGCGTCGTGCTTTACCACCGGTTCCTACTTTTCGTCGTTCTCGAACTCGTGGATCACGAGTAAGTAATCCATTTTCTTTAAGAATTGGGCGGGTTGCTTCATCTACTAAACAAAGTGCTCGAGATATACCGAGCATGATTGCTTCGAGTTGACCCTTTTTACCGCCTCCTTGAACATGAATAGAAATCACAAATCGATCTGTAGATTTGTTTAATTCCAATGGCTGTAAATATTGCTTTTGTTCATGAAGCGAAGGAAAATATTCTGATGCCACTCGGTCATTTATGACTATATCTCCGTGCTTCAATACCAGATTATTAATCGTTACCCGAGATGCCTTTGTTACCACTAAATACAGCCGCACTCGTGCCACCGAAGACATTCGTCGACCAACTGCTTCAAAATATTCAAGAGATTTTTTCTTAGGCATAAAAGATAATAATTATTATTTCGATGTAACTTCTGTATGTGGGTGCTCTGAGCCTTCATAAATATGAAGTCGAGAAAGACGCACGTCACGTAACTTATTTTTTGGCAACATTCCTGAAACTGCATATCGTATGACTTTTCGTGAATCACGAAGCAATGCTTGCCCCAATGATACAGTTCTTCTTCCCCCGGGGTATCCAGAATAGGTGTCGTACTCCTTATCTGCTAATTTCTTTCCGGTAACTGACACTTTTGATGCATTTATTACTACTACATGATCTCCATTATCAATATATGGTGCATAATTACGTTTTTCTTTTCCTTGCAATAATGTAGAAACATGGGTAGTTTCTCGTCCTAATGTTTTTCCTTCCATATCTACCAAGTGCCAAGAATGACTTACTTCTTGGGCTTTGATTGATCGTGTTGATGTGGTTGTATGTGGCATAGGTTTGTATAATAACTTATTTTTTCGCATCAACTTTTTTTGTAGATTCAGCTTTCTTATTTTTAGAATCTTTTATTTTCGTATCAGATGCTTCTTTTGCTTTCACGGTCTTTTTTGGTTTCAAAGAATCCCAGTCAATTACAATAGGATGAGCCCATTCTACTCGCACCATCATAGCACCATCTCTTAATCGTCGATTCAACCGCACAATTCGTACATATCCCCCATCAATAGTCGCGATAGCTTTTCCTACTTGATCAAAGAGCATTTCGATCGTTTTGCGATCGGGAAAATATTGCTTTAAGTATATGGTGTTTTGTTCAGAACGTGTCTTCATCTTGAATACGACATGATCTAACCGCTGCTTCATAGCTTTGCCACGGGCAAGAGTAGTCTCTACATGTGCATGCTCTAAGAAATTAACTACCAGCTTGCGCATGATCATCCGATTAGAATCTACTCCGTTATGGAACTTAATATTTTTAATTCTATGTCTCATGGGTTATAAAATTTCTACATCCATCTTCCTTAGCTCCTCTACAACAAGATCTATGGATTTTTTCCCAACACCTTTAAGATTGGTTAATTCATCTCTTCCCCGCTCTACCAAGTCTGCTACTGTTTCGATGTTTTCTCGAAGCAATGCATTAATTACTCGAGAAGGAAGGTTTAATTCGTCAATAATAGTTTCGTATGCTTTTGGATTTGCATTATCTGCTGATGCACCTGCTTCACTATTGGTGACTGCTGTTCTATCGCCACCTTCTACGATAGAAGTATAATGCTTTGAAAGTATTGATGACGATTGTTTGATCGATTCTTCTGGATCAATTGTTCCATCAGTCCATACTTCCATAATAAGTCTCTCAAAATCACTCTTACGCCCCACACGAGCTTGTTCTACTTTAAAATTTACACGCTCAATTGGAGAGTAAGAAGAATCAATTGCAATATATCCAGTTTCTTTTACTTTATCTTCAGATGCTTGGAATCCGTAACCCACATCTACAATTGCATCGATGATGAGCTCTGCTTTTTTATCAGTTGTTTCTGTTATATAAAGATCGCCATTTACTATTTCAATATCACCTTCAAAATCTTTTGCATGCACTTTCTGAGCACCTTTTATAGAAAGTTTTATATGAAATGGCCCTGTTCCATTCGTTTTAAATCGAATTTGCTTTAAATTAAGGGTAATATCAAGAACAGATTCTTTTACCCCATCAATGGTGGTAAATAAATGTGAGGCTTGTTCAAATTTTACCTGTCCAATGGCAGCTCCAGGAAGTGAAGAAAGTAATGTTCGTCTCAGAGCATTACCCATACTATTTCCAAAACTGGTATTTAATGGTTCATATATAAATCTACCGAATGAATTATTTTTTTCATCAACGGTTACAGTAAACATAGGTGCTATCATAAAATATAATAAATTAGTAAATAATTAACGTGAATAATATTCAATAACAAGGCGCAAATTTACTTGCTGCCCAATAAGTGAGTTGTCGGGTATTCCTGTCAGGGTTCCTGTCTCTTTTTTGAGGGTAAGCCATTCGGGAATAACAACCTCATTATTTTCTCTAAATTCCTGAATATAGGGAATTTCTTTTGCTGCTTTAGAACCATAGGTCACTTCAGAACCAGTTTTAACTTGATACGATGGTGAGCTTAACTTTTTACCATCGACATGCACATTCCCATGATTGACTAATTGACGTGCAGCGGCTCGCGTAGGAGTTAATCCAAGACGATACACTATATTATCAAGTCTTCGTTCAAGAAGTTCACATAAATACACTCCGGTGTTTCCTTTTTTGCGAGATGCTACATCAAAATATTTCTTTAGTTGCTTTTCACTGGTGCCAAAAAGGTATTGAATTTTCTGTTTTTCACGTAGCTGTCTTGAATGTTCTGACTCTTTTCTACGACGCTTTGCACCATGCTGTCCTGGCGGTATATTAAGCCTTCTAAGAAGTGTAGCATGAGCTTTAGTTCCTGGTGTTTTTAATCCAAGATCAACTTGCTCTCTGCGTGATATTCTATTTTTTGGTCCAGTGTATCTCATGTATTATTATAATTTCAATTAAACTCTGCGTAATTTGGGCGGACGAACACCATTATGTGGAATAGGGGTGACATCAACAATCTTCCCAATTTCTAAATTGGATCCTCGTATTGCTCGAAGTGACGCTTCTCTTCCTGGTCCAATGCCTTTTACATATATATCAAGCTTTCTCAGATTATGTACTTCTTTAGCCTTATCAAGTGCCGCTTCTGTAGTAACCGTTCCTGCATAAGGAGTGGATTTTCGTGTCCCCGTAAAACCGTGCATTCCACAAGAGCTTACCACTAATGTTGCACCTGCTTCATCGGTTATGGTAACCAAGGTATTGTTGAATGTAGCAGATATATATATTCGCCCTGATTCAACGACTCTTTTTTGTTTTGCTCGCTTTATTGTTTTATTGGGTTGATTAGCCATAGTCTATAAATTCAATACAATTATTTTTTTTCTTCTAACTTTGCCCATGCTTCTTTAGAAAGGGCACCTACTGTTCTCCGTTTACCTCGTTTGGTACGAGCGTTAGATCTTGTTCGTTGACCGCGTGTTGGAAGCCCCATACTATGTCTTATTCCACGATAAGAACCAATTTCTCGTAATCGTTTGATATTTTCATTTCGTTCTTCTCTCAATCTTCCTTCTACCAGATTACCTTTTTCAATAGCACCTATTAATAGCTTAAGTTGATCTTCTGTAATATCTTTAACTCGCGTACTCTCATCGATTTTTGTTTTTTCTAAGATCTGCTTTGAGCTTGTCCAACCAATACCAAATATAAGCGTAAGTGCGTAATCAATCCTCTTATTTTCTGGTAGGATTATTCCCATGAGTCGCTGCATATAGTGTTATAAATCTAAAATAATTATTTATATTGATAAATTGTCATTCATAATTTAGGGTATTACCCTTGACGCTGTTTATGCTTAGGGTTTCTTTTGCAAATCACATACATTGCGCCTTTGCGCACTACTATACTGCATCCTTCACATAATTTTGTTACTCCTGATCGTACATTCATATTTTGTATGGCAATTGTATCATGATGACTTACGATATACTATACGACCACGGTCCAAGTCGTATTGCGTAAGTTCGACTTTTACTTTGTCTCCGGGCAATATCTTAATATAATGTTTCCTCATCTTTCCAGATAAGTAGCACAAAAGTACTTTATCACCTTCATTGAGTTGTACCTTAAATAAGGTGTTAGGGAGGTTTTCAATTACCTCGCCTTCAACTACTAGAACATCGTTCTTCATAGAAAGGTATATTCTAACACAAACTCACGTTAAAATATAGGGTTTTTCACCATCTATGGCTATAGACTTCTCAAAACATGCTGACAAGCTCCGATCGGCAGAAATTATCGACCACTCAAGCTCTCGTTCATATGCTATATGCTCGGTGCTTTGTGCATATATAATTTCTACTGCTAAAGTCATTCCGGACTGTAGCAACAGTGTTTTTTCTATTGGCCTCTCAAGATAATTTAAAATATATGGTTTCTCATGGAGCGCTTTTCCTATTCCATGACCGGTTAGTTCTTTTAATATACAATATCCACCACCGGTAATTTGTGTTTCAATAAATTGAGAAATCGTACCTACTCGCTCTCCACTCTTAAACATTTTCAGAGCTTTTTCAAGTGTTTGTTCTCCTTTTTGCAAAAAATCCTTTGTCGATTGTGGTACCGTTCCCAACGCTATGGTTGTCGCATAATCAGTGTGATACCCTTGGTAAACAACTCCAATATCTACCGTTAGAATGTCTCCGTCTTTAAGTATCCTATCAGTTGGTGGGGTATGTACTGCTTGTTCATTGATTGGTAAACAAGTGGTCCATAAATACCCAGAAACTGTTTTGAATGATGCGCTACCTCCTCGTTTAAGTATGAGAGCTTCTGCTTTTGCATCTATTTCATTCGTTGTCATGCCAACTGCTATAGTGGGAATAAGAATCTCTATTACTTCTCGTAATATTTCACCACTCTTCTTCATTTTTTGCAACTCCTGCTTAGTTTTGATGTATTGCATATCGATTTACTAAGAGAAGTAAACTTCACGATACACTTCTTCAAGCTTATGCTGCAGATCGTCACGAGAATAATTATTTTTGACCACAAAATCTGCATAGGCAATAGTTGGACCCATATGGGTGTTAATAAGCTCATCAAGATCTCGCTCTGGACCGGAAAGTGATGAACGCTCTCCTCTTTTTTTAATCCGCTTATACCGTTTTGCTTTATCGGCATACAAACAGAGTATAAATACTCGAGTTTTGGGAAATTCCTTCATGATATACTCATACTCTTCCCATGACCTCATTCCTTGAATGACAATAAGTGATTTTGTTTCAAGTGCTTTTTCTATTTTGACTTTACTTAACTTTGCCATCGCTTCAAATCCATGCTTACTGCGAAGACCCTGGCGAACTTCATGATGGTTTTTAAGCGTATGGGGTTTGCCACTTTTTTCTATGGTGGAATTTACGATATCAGAAAACGATACAGCGGGAATTCCCTTTTTGCGAAAATAATCTGCCGCTTCAGACTTGCCAGATCCTGGCATACCTACAATACACAGAATAATGGGACTTTTCTGCTTCCATACATGAATACGGTTTTTCACCAATTGCTTGCCGAGGGATTTAAGGATGGCTTGATTTACTTCTTTAATATCTAAAGTGCCATCGATAGTAGAAAGTCGATCTTGTTTTTCGTAATAATTAAGTACAGGAATAGTATGTATCTTAAACATTTCGATACGTTTTTTTATAGCAATAATCGTATCGTCATCACGCTTTTCATTCCGATACGCGAGTCGCCACAATGCTTCTTTATCGGGTATCTCTATATGAATTACCTGGTCGACATTATTAATAAACTCTTTTGCTTGAGCTATGGTTCGAGGAAAGCCGTCCAATATATAGCCCTTTTTATATCCAGGTTTAGAAAGGTAAGAATTTACTATTTCAATTACTTTCCCATCGGGTATGAGGGCACCAGAACTCATAAGTTCTTTTACGTAGCGACCCAAACTGGTTTTTTCTTTTGCTATATCTCTGAATATATGCCCCGTGGAAAGATACGGTATGTTGAGTTGGCGTGATAACAAATTACCTTGTGTTGACTTACCAGCTCCTTGTATTCCTATGAGTACCAGCTTCATTGGGTTTTCAGAATATGAAATGTATTAATCGAGCTTCTTCTTTTCCTTATGATCTGTTGCCTTATTACACATCTTGCAGTATTTTTTCAATGCAAGTGGTTCAACAGTATTCACTTTGTTCTTTTCGGTAACATAATTCATAGATGAACAAGTTTTACAAACCAATCCGATTATTATGCGTGATCCTTTTTTTGCCATAGTGTTTAAACTAATAGATAATTATTATACATCAATTATGTGTAATTACATGGTAAACCGGTCATAGTTTTTCATGACCAGTTGTGAATCAATTTGTTTGAATGTCTCCAAAACAACTGACACTACAATGAGTATACCCGTTCCTCCAATAACAAGATTATTTAAGTCGGTAATGAGCGAGACGAGTGCTGGTAGCACTGCAATGAGTCCCAAAAAGACTGCTCCAAAGGTAGTGATTCGATACACCACGCTTTGCAAATACGCCTTTGTTGCAGAGCCAGGACGAATTCCTGGTATAAATCCTCCATGCTTTTGTATTTCATCAGATATTTTTTGAGGGTTAAATACCACAATGGTATAAAAGAAGGTAAATGCTACTACAAGAACAAAGTACGTAGCGTTGTATACAAATCCTGACGGATCGAAAGAAGTCGCCAGAAATGTCCCGATTCCCGCAAGTGTGGGATTAGGTAAATATCGAGTAAAGTTTCCGATGATTTGCGGAAAAAGCACAAAGGACACAGCAAAAATGATAGGTATAACTCCGGCTTGATTCAGCTTAAGAGGAAGGTAATTGTTTGCGGCCTGATACATACGATTTCCTTTTATCCGCCGTGCATAATATACGGGAATCCTTCGTACTGCCTCGTTTATAAATACAACTGACGCTATAACAAAGATTGCTATAACAATAAAAACCACCATACTTATGGCGACTGTCGAATCAAATGTACTTATAGTTCTACCGAGTATTACCGGGATGCGCCCTACAATTCCCGCAAATATAATAACAGATATGCCATTTCCCAAACCATTTTCTGTAATAAGCTCACCTAGCCACATAATGATAAAGGTTCCTGCAAGAAGGGTAAGTACAAAAGAGAAGAACTCAATGGGGCTCAATATATCGATGATTCCTTGATTACGAAGTAACATATAGATCCCCACCGCTTGAATAAGCGTAAGTGGTATTGTTAATAATCTGGTGTATTGATTAATTTTTGCTCTGCCTGCTTCACCTTCTTTAGTTAGTATCTCAAGTTGTGGAATAACCATGGTAATCAACTGTATTATGATTGAGGCATTAATATACGGTGTCAAACCCAAGGCCATAACAGAGAAATTAACCAGAGTTCCCCCTGAAAATATATCAAGAAGTGATAAGAATTGACTTGAAGCAAAAAGTGCCTTTAACTGAGCAAGATCAATTGCAGGGACGGGTAAAAATGCGAAAATGCGAAACACGAGAATAATTCCAAACGTTACCGCTGTCTTTCTGCGTAAGTTAGGATCTTTGAGGAGTAAGGAAAATTTTTGTAATATATGGTTCATTCTACCTTCCCGCCGGCTTTTTCTATAGCTTCTTTAGCCGATTTAGTAACTGGTAATCGTACAGTGAGCACAATATCTATTGTACCCCCTCCGACTACTTTTATGTTACGGTTTTTATCATCTGAAGAAATGATCCCTTCAGAAAGAAGTGTCTCCTGAGATACTTCTGTTCCTGTTTTAAGTTTGCTTAGCTGTTCAATGGTCACTACGAGCGATTTTGGATTTACCACTTTATTTCTTCCTTTTCCACGAAGCAACGGAAAGCGTTTTGTAAATCGATTCTGACCACCTTCAAAATGAAGAGGAATATCAGTTCGTGCTGTTTGATGTCGTGTGGTTCCTCGACCAGATTTATTCCCCGCTCCAGATCCAGTTCCACGACCTAAGCGCTTTTTAGATAAGGCTACAATTGCTGGTAGTGATGATAATATATTCATATGAGTCAAGTAATTAAACCGATTTAACCGATTTAGTTGATTTTTTAATGCGCTCCTTCATCTGCTTTAATGCTTCAATTACCGCGTATGCATTGGTTATTTGATTTCGGGAACCCATGATCTTTCCTGATGCATTACTTACCCCCGCGATGTCAAGAATAACACGTACTACTCCTCCAACTTTGAGACCCGTTCCAGGAGGTGCCGGCTTTAAAAGAACTCGTGCTGATTTAAATTTCACGGTTATCTCATGAGGAAGTGATTCGTTAAAAATGGGAACCGTCACCATAGCACGTCGTGCATGAGATATTCCTTTATTGATAGCCTGAGGAACTTCTCTGCCCCGTCCAAGACCAATACCAACTTTTCCCTTTCCATCTCCCACTGCAACGAGTGAAGAAAACGTAACGCTATTTCCTCCCGTTGTCTTTTTAGATACTCGGCGTATATGGAGTACTCGTTCATCAATTCCATCTGTACTTTCTTTTTTTCTTCGCATTGTCATGTATAAAATTAAACTGTTATTCCTCCCGCGCGAATCCCTTCTGCAAGAGCTTTAACGCGACCTTTGTAAAGGTATGAACCTCTATCAAAAATGGCTATTGTAACCTTCTGTATTGTGAGTTTCTCAGCTAAGGATTTTCCAACCAATGCGGCAACCTCTGACTTAGTAGTTTTTGACTCTTTGAGGGTTCTACTATCTGCACTTACTAATGTTTTTGCAGCGTCATCATCTATGGCCTGCGCATATATATATTTATTAGATCGATATACACTTACTCGAGGGCGCTCTGCTGTGCCATGCATATTTGAACTTACTCGTTTTTTTCTTCGTGCTCTTTGAGCTAATAGTTTATTTTTCATAGTATTAAGCATTAATTAATTATGCTGTTTTTGCTTTCTTTCCGGGTTTCAACTTTATATGTTCACCTTCGTATCGTATACCTTTTCCTTTGTAGGGATCCGGTTTTCTGGATGATTTTATTTGATGTGCAATTTCACCAACAAATTGTTTATCTATGCCAGATACGACAATGATTGTATTTCCTTCCATTGAAAAAGTTATCTCTTCTACCGGAGCAATGACTACTGGGTGAGAATAGCCTAATTTAAGCACTAATCCCTGCCCTTGCATCTTACCATTAAATCCGGTTCCTACAATCTCAAGTCTCTTTGACCAAACCGTTTCTACTCCGATAATTGCATTTTGAATAAGAGTACGATAGAGTCCATGAAACGATTTCTGCTTCTTAGAATCATTTTTTCTGATTATTGTGAGTGTACCATCAACATATTCAGTCGTTAAAAAATGTGGCAAAACATATGACAATTCCCCTTTGGAACCTTTTATCGATATAGACAAGCCATCGATTTGCACTGTTACAGCAGCGGGAACAATAATAGGGTTTTGGCCAATTTTAGACATATTACCAAATATAAAATAATAACTCACCACCAACTTGCTTCTTTTTAGCTTCAGGTCCTGTCAGAATTCCTTGAGAGGTAGACAAGAGTGAATACCCGAGTCCACCACGCACTGATTTTACCTCTTTATATTGAGTATAAATTCTTCTTCCTGGCTTAGAATGTACTTTTACATCAGTAACTACTGGTTCTCCGTTTTCATATTTCAACACAATAGTAATATTCTTTCTTAATTCTCCCGTCACCTCATAACTAAGGATGTATCCTAATTTTTGCAGCTTTGCCAACACCGATACACGAAATTTTGAATGCGGTGAAGATATCTGCTCTCTACGAGCCATATATCCATTCTTTATGCGGATAATCAAATCAATAATTGCCATAATCGTTGTATAAAATTTAGTTTTGAATAATTAATATTATGTCTTTTCTGCGGTACGCTTGGTAACCTTACCATGACCTCGGAATGTTCGGGTTAGAGCAAATTCACCTAATCGATGCCCCACCATTGATTCTGATATAAATACTTCTACATGTTTTCGACCGTTATGCACCGCAATCCTATGCCCGACAAAGTCAGGATGAATTTGAGATGCACGTGCCCATGTTTTTATCGGCATGCGATCTTTGTTATCTTTTTGCTTCTGCACTTTAATGTGAAGCTTTTCATCTATATATGGTCCTTTTTTTGCTGATCGAGTCATAATATTGTGTTACCAGGTAATTTTTTTAACTCCAGGGATCTGTCCTTTCAAGGCTCTTTCTCGGAAACAAAGTCTACAAAGGCCAAATCTCCGTATATATGCACGCGATCTTCCACAGAGTGGGCATCTATTTACATGTCGAACAGCAAATTTTTGCTTTTTATGAAACTTTACTATGTCAGATGTTTTTGCCATATATCATTAATTTATTAAATCTTTTGCTTATCAGATGCAAATGGTATACCGAGCATTGAAAACAATTCTCTTCCGTGTTCTTTATTTTTAGAGCTTGTTACGATGGTCACTTCGAGTCCACGAATTTTGTCAATTTTATCATATTCTATCTCAGGAAATATGGTTTGTTCAGTAAATCCAATATTTAAATTCCCATGTTGATCGACTGATGAATCTTTTATACCTCGAAAATCTCTGAGCCGAGGCAACACAACACGGATTAATTTCTCAATAAAGTAATACATTTTTTTACCTCGTAACGTAACTTTTACTCCAATAGGTAATCCTTTTCGGATTTTATATGCAGCTATAGACTTACGCGCTTTAGTAATGACGGGCTTTTGTCCGGCAATTTGTTCAAGTTGCTTTTGCGCATGTTCTATGGCTTTTTTATTGGTTACTGCCTCTCCCAAACCAATATTAATGACCGCTTTTTCAATACGCGGAACTGAAAAGGCGTTTTTTATACCATACTTCTTTTGAAGTTTTGGTTTAATTTCTTCTATGTATGTTGTTTTAAATGATTTCATATTCGTAATAACGTTATACGTTTTTTCCGCATTTCTTACATATGCGTTTTTTAGTTCCTTTAATAATTTCATATCCTAACCGTGATGGCTTTTTGCACTTAGGGCATTCAAACATCACTTTTGAACTCTGTATCGGTCGTGCTACTTCTACAAATCCACCGTTTGGTGACTGTTCACTCTTCTTAACATGTCGCTTATACATGTTGATATTCTCTATAACAAGCTTCTGAGATTTCGGGTACACTCGATCTACTTTACCGGTCCGCTTTTTATCTTTACCTGTAATAACGATAATGGTGTCGCCTTTTTTAATTTTCATAGTTAATATAATTCTTCTGCTAAACTTGCTATCTTGTTGTATCCGTTATCTTTTATCTCTTTACCAACTGGTCCAAAAACTCGTGTTCCTTTGGGTTCTTTACTGTCAGGTCCTTCCAACACTACACATGCATTCTCATCAAATCGAATATAACTTCCATCGTCACGTCGACGTTCTTTTTTTGTTCGTACCAATACTGCGCGTACTATTTCGCCATTTGCTATTTGAGCGTATGGAGTGGCTTGTTTTACTACACCACTAAATATTTCACCCAAATACACTATTTTTCTATTTCCATTTTTCGGGATACCTATAACCATTATTTTCTTGGCTCCTGAATTGTCGGCTGCGTTAACGATTGATCTATTTTGTAACATGGGTTATTTGGTAATTTTTTCAATAATTATAAATCGTTTGGTTTTAGACAACGGTCGTGTCTCTTGCATTGCTACTTCATCTCCAACCGCAACTCCTTCAAGTTCATTATGTGCATTAAATCGTTTACTTCTTTTGATAACTTTTTGATACAGTTTATGACGAAACTTGCGCTCAACTTCCACTACTACCGTTTTCATCATACTTGTTGATACAACTACGCCTTGAAATGTCTTTTTCATATTATTTGTTAATTCCTAACTTTTTTTGCTGCATAACGGTGAGCAACATGGCAACGGTTCTTTTTTTCTTTGCTATTGCATTACTATCTTTGTGAGGCTTTATTCCCTTCTCTAATGACAACTTCGCAATTTCTTGCTTTAAAACGTCCAGATCTTTTTGTAATTCTCCTACTTCTTTATTGGTGTATTCTGAAATTATATTTTTCATATTATCTTTTTTGAACCATCTTTGCCTGTATGGACAACTTGGCCATTACATTTTTAAAAACTTTTTTTGATTCTCCATAATCCAAACCATCGAGTTCAAAAAGCACTCTTCCAGGTGCTACCGATGCTACAAAATAAGCCACATCTCCCTTTCCGGCTCCCATGGTTACTTCTGGTGGTTTCTTTGTGTATGGCCGATCAGGAAAAATACGGATCCAAAATTTTCCTTCTTTTTTAGTTGCACGAGCAAGCACTACTCTACATGCTTCGATTTGTCGGTCTTTCACCCATCCGGAATCAAGCGACTTAATACCAAAAGTTCCAAAATTTAGAGTATTCCCCTTGGTGGCAATCTTTTTCCAGATTCCTCTAAATTGTTTTCTAAATTTTTGTTTTTTTGGTGCTAACACAATATTGATTCAATTTATTACTCTTCTTGATCACAGATCCAAACTTTTACTCCCACATACCCTGACTTGGTGAGAGCTGGGTAAATAGCAAATCCTACTCGTTCTCGTATAGTTGAGGTGGGAATACTGCCTTGAAAATACTTCTCTCTTCGAGAAATTTCTGCTCCATTTATTCTTCCGCTTAGCTGAATTTTTACTCCCTTTGCTCCTGACTCCATAACTCGTGTCATGGTACTGTGCACAATCATACGATGGGGAAGACCGCGAATGATCTTTTCAGCGATGGTTTGTGCTACATAATAAGCATTCACATAAGGCTTAAGTACAGGTTCAATTTTAAGTTCTATACGTGACTGCTTCTGTGTTTCTTTTTCATCTTTGTTTACTTTTATAAATGACGTAATTATCTTTTTTACCTCTTCAAGTCCCTTACCGCCCCGTCCGATGATCATACCTGGCTTTACTGAAAATAATGTTACGGTCAGTTTTTTAATTGCTCGTTCAATAACCACCTCGGTTATTCCTGAATAAGAGTACTTCTTCATAAGCGCTTCACGGATACGAGTATCTTCTATCAAAGCTTGTCTATAAGCTTTTTTGTCAGAGAAATACCATCTGGATGACCAGTTATATACTTCTCCGAGACGTAATCCATGCGGATGAACTTTTTGACCCATAGGTTATACTAAACGTTTGGTAACTTTTTTAACTTCTTTCTTTTTAGGTTCTGCTTTTTTTGGCGCTTCAATTAATTTCTTAGGAGACACTGACTTCTTATCACCCTTTTTCTGCAATGTTTCGGAATTTTGAACTTTGGATTTTATACTTTGATCTTCTATCAAGATAATCTTAATGTGAGAAGATCTTTTTGCAAAAGGTCTTGCCATTCCGCGTGATCCTGCACGATATCGCTTTAACTTTCTTCCTTCTTCTACCGTTAAAAGTTTAAATTTTAGCACATCTGGACTCACTTTTAAAGTGCTTGTCGCATTGGCAATGGCCGAATGAATAGATGCATAAAATAATTCGGCTGACTTCATGGTCATATAGTTCAAATAATCCAACGACTCTTGTGGCTTCATACGAACAATATTATCGCGAATCATACGCAATTTCTTGGGTGTCATCTTCACGTTTTTTAAATATGTTAGTGATTCCATGTTATTTTCTTCTCTTTATAATTAATGATTTACTCCACTTTTTCTTTGATCGAGTTCGCGTTCCACGAGCTGATTTACCCCATGGTGTTTTTGGATGCATTCCTTCTCCAGATCGTCCCTCTCCTCCTCCATGTGGATGAGAGTTTGGATGCTGTGCAGTACCACGAACCGTTGGGCGTATACCCATATGTCGTTTGCGACCAGCACTACCAATTATTTTGTCTTTAAATTCAATATTTCCTATGCGACCTATCGTGGCCCAACATTCGTTATGAAATTTTCGTATCTCACCAGAAGCCAATTTAAGGTGAACATAGAGCCCATCTTTTGCTACTACTGATGCAAAAGAACCAGCACTTCGAACCAAGATGCCGCCTTGCCCTGCATACAATTCAATATTATGAACTTCAATGCCTACGGGAATTGCTTCAAGAGGCACCGCATTACCTGTGGTAATCTCTGCTTTTTCTGATGCAATAATAGTATCTCCTGCCTTTAAATTTACTGGTTGTATGATATAGCGCCTTTCTCCATCTTGGTATTGTACAAGTGCAATATGTGCATTTCTGTTTGGATCATATTCAATACCCAACACGGTTGCACTCATATCTCGTTTATCTCGCTTAAAATCAATTATTCGATAAAATCGCTTATGTCGGCCTCCCTGATGTCGTACTGAAACATGGCCAGTAGAATCCCGACCTGAATGTTTTTTCAAAATCTTAGTGAGACTTTTTTGAGGTCGCTTCGATGTTGGTACGATTGATTTTGCCATAAAGATTAATAATTACGATTGGGGAAATAAATCAATAGTTCCCTCTAATACACTTATATATGCAATTTTTATATCTGGTCGTTGTTTTGGTATTAACTTTCTCCCTACTTTTTTTGTTTTTCCTTTTCGAATAATGGTTTTAACAGAACCAATTTTTACTTTATATAATGTTTCGAGTGCCTGTGCTATCTTATCTTTATCTGATTGTGTATTCACTTCAAATGCATATACCTTCTTTTGAGAAAGCTGTGAGCTTTTTTCTGTTATGACTGGTTTGTATATGACTTCTGAAATGTTCATTTCTTTTGCACAAAATGAGTAATAGCGCTTTCGAGTGCAGAATCTACAAATACAACTACATCGTGATTTAATACCGAATATGCATTTAAGGTTTTTGATTGAATTACATCTACTCGTGGTATATTTCGGGATGACAGGGCAAATACATTACCCCTTATCTCATCTGAAACAAAGAGTACTTTCTTATGATGCATATCCATGGCACTAAGAGCGCTTACAATAGCCTTTGTTTGTGGTTTAGTATTTATACCTTTCGATGAAATAACAGAAACGTTACTCTTTGTGGCACTTTGACTTAATGAAATACCCAATGCGAGTGATTTTTGTTTTTTGTTAAGACTTAAGCTAAAATCTCGTTTTGCAGGTCCAAAGGTAACCCCTCCACCACGCCAAATATTTGATTTACCTGATCCGTGTCGAGCACGACCAGTACCTTTTTGCTTCCATACCTTTTTAGTACTTCCGGCTACTTCTGATCGTCCTTTAACTTGTGCGTTTCCTTGACGTTGATTGGCGTTATACACACGAACATACTGTGCAATCAGTAAATCGTTAGGAGCCACTCCAAATAATTCTTGAGGTAATGGTACAGAGCCGGTAACCTTTCCGGTAATATCATATACCTGAGCTTCGAGTTTTATTACTTTTTTTGGGGTCGTTACTGCTTGCACCTTTATAGTGGGGGTTTTTTTAATAGGTGTTTCTTTTTCCATGATTATGCTTTAACTTCTACGAGCCCTCCGATGTGTCCGGGAATAAGTCCCGTAACTTTGATGGATGTCTCATCTGCAGCAAATACTTTCAGATTTTGTACGGTTACACGATCTGATCCCATTCGGCCTGCCATGCGTTTACCCTTAAATACTCTTCCTGGAGTGGTGGTTGCACCAATAGATCCAGCAGTGCGTTGTGCGGGATGACCATGACTTGATGGACTCCCACCAAATCCATGTCGCTTGACAACTCCAGCAAATCCTTTACCTTTTGAGATGCCCGTTACTTGAATAGTGGTGCCGATTCCAAATACTTCTGATGGTTTAATTTCGTCACCGACGAATAATTTTTTTTCCGAAAATTGAAATCCACGTTTTCCTTCTTCTTCAATTAAAGTAGATTCAACATCTTTTTGTTCTATGCGAAGTTCCCGTAAAAAACGAAGCGGGGTTTTTATACCCGCTTTATCCAGAAGTCCTTTTGTTGGTTTTGGCATATGTTTTGTAGTGCCATAACCAATAATAATTGCTGTGTACCCGTCAGTCTCTTTTTGTTTAATCCCAACTACATAGCAAGGAGTAGTTTTGATCATGGTAACCGGTACCCTCTTGCCATCTGGGGTGAATTCTTGTGTTGCTTGTGTCTTGGTACCAAGTATAAAACCGTTCATATTGTTTATTAAAAAATAAGATTGCTATAAAAAAAAAGAGCCCCAGATTGGGCCCACTATAACAGAGGTTCAATCTGGTTAAATTAGAAACAGTTTCCTGTTCTTACTAACCATTCATTAATTTACGAAGCTCAATTATATACCATTGTGCCTCAGAGTTCAACTTTACATTTTTACCTCAACCTCTACGCCAGCTGCAAGTTCCAAATGCATCAAAGAATCAATAGTCTGATTTGTTGGGTTTATTATATCCAAGAGTCTCTTGTGAATAATAAGTCCAAAATGTTCTCGTGCATCTTTATCGGTAAACGGTGATTTGTTTACTACATATACTTCTTTTCTGGTAGGGAGCGGTATGGGGCCTATTATAGAGGCTCCTGTTTTTATTGCTGCGTCTACCAGCTTCTGACATGTCTCATCAATAAGACGATGATCATAAGCTTTCATCCGTATTCGTATTCTTCCTTTTGGCATAGATGTTAATGTGCAGTAAAGGCGGGTTTCCCCGCCCTTACCAAATGATTGTTATTTAATAACTTTAGTTACTACTCCTGCTCCTACCGTGTGTCCGCCTTCGCGAATAGCAAATTTTAGACCTTCTTCAATAGCAATAGGAGATATAAGCTTAGCTTCAATCTTTACGTTGTCGCCAGGCATGACCATTTCTACTCCCTCAGGAAGCTTAACCTCACCAGTTACATCGGTTGTACGAATGTAAAACTGTGGGCGATATCCTTTAAGGAATGGTGTGTGTCGTCCGCCTTCTTCTTTCTTCAAAACGTAAATTTCTGCTTCAAATTCAGTGTGAGGAGTGACTGATCCTGGTTTTACTATGACCTGTCCTCGCTCTACATCTTCTTTTTCTACTCCGCGAAGAAGCAATCCAGTGTTGTCTCCTGCTCGTGCTTCATCGAGAGTTTTGCGGAACATTTCGATTCCAGTAACAATGGTCTTTTTGGTATCTTTAAGTCCGACAATTTCAATTTCGTCGTTTACTTTCAATATACCTCGCTCTACACGACCAGTTACCACAGTTCCACGACCTTGAATGGTAAATACGTCTTCAACAGGCATAAGGAACGGTTTTTCAATTTCACGAACTGGTTCTGGCATGTATTCGTCTACTTTATTCATAAGCTCTTCAATAGCTTTCATGGCATCAGGATCATCCTGAGTAGCTTTAAGTGAAGATCCACGAACGACTGGTACATCATCACCTGGGTAATCATATTTCTTAAGAAGATCACGTACTTCCATTTCTACCAAGTCAATAATCTCTGGATCATCAACCATGTCGATCTTATTGAGGTAGACAACAATTGCAGGTACGTTGACCTGTTTTGCCAAAAGAATATGTTCTCGAGTTTGTGGCATAGGACCATCTGGAGCAGATACAACAAGTATTGCGCCGTCCATCTGGGCTGCACCAGTGATCATATTTTTGATATAGTCAGCGTGACCTGGAGCATCAATGTGTGCATAGTGACGCTTCACGGTCTCATATTCAGTGTGAGATAAGTTAATAGTAACTCCACGAGCTTTTTCTTCGGGAGCCTTATCGATATCTTCATATTTCATGTCTTTAGCAAGCCCTTTTTTAGAAAGCACATGATGAATTGCTGATGTTGTGGTAGTTTTTCCATGATCAACGTGACCAATGGTACCGATGTTCAAATGGGGTTTGTTCCGTACAAATTTGTCCTGGGCCATAGTAATAAAAGTAAATAATAATGATGGTTTCGCGACTCCTACTTTCTGGTCAACCATCAGTCGAAGAATGCTGCTGATATCGAATGAGCAAAATCCTTCTTCTGAATGACCGTCACATTTAAGTCACTACACCTAGCAAAAAGCTATTATATATAATACCACAAAAAATGCAAGGGTGAAAGCATGCTACAATAGAGTGGCTATGATTTCTGATCCCATCAAACTCAACACCAGTCAGCGCCAAGCCGTAGAATATACTTCTGGTCCTCTCCTTATTGTTGCTGGTGCTGGAACGGGCAAAACTAACACATTAGTTGAGAAGATAAAGTATCTGATAAGTGAGAAACTCGCAAAACCTGAAGAAATCCTCTGTCTTACGTTTACTGAAAAAGCTGCCTATGAAATGGAAGAGCGGGTCGATAAGGCAATGCCCTATGGTTACTTTCAAATGTGGATCTCGACGTTTCACAAGTTTGCAGACGAAGTCCTCCGCAATGATATCTATCATATGGGTTTAAACCCCGCATACAATCTCATGACGCAAGCCCAGTCAATCCTTTTTTTGAAAAAGAACCTCTTTCAGCTTGATCTCAAGTACTTTCGACCGGTGAGTAATCCCAATAAGTTTATCGAAGGATTACTGCAACATTTTTCCCGGCTCCATGATGAGGATATTAGCCCGGAAGAATACGGGAAATGGGTGAGATCCCCGACTCCTCGCTCCGCTCGTCTCGAGGATGACGATAGTAGAAACCACGATGAACTCGATCAATACGCCGAACTTGCCAGCGCCTACTCAACATATCAAAAGCTCAAGTTGGAACATGATGTCATGGACTTTGATGATCTTATTTATTATGCAATTAAGCTCTTTCGAGAGCGTCCCAATATATTAAAACAGTATCAAAAGAAGTTTAAATATGTCTTGGTTGATGAGTTTCAAGACACCAATATTGCACAGTATGAACTTATCAAACTACTCTGCCCACCCGATTCAAACCAACATCTGACGGTGGTTGGGGACGATTCTCAAGCAATTTACAAGTTCCGCGGAGCGTCAGTCTCAAACATCATGACATTCATGGAGGATTATAAAACAGCCCACCAAGTCAGTCTTTTAGATAACTACCGCTCAAATCAAACTATCCTTAATCACGCGTATCGACTCATACAAAATAACAATCCTGACACACTTGAAAGCAAGCTTGGAATCTCAAAGGAACTCGTCGGTCATGCAAAAAATATCAAAGATGCCGTGCAGTTTGAGTTATTTTCACATGGCAACACTGAGGCAGACTGGATTGCAGATACAATTAAAACGTTACATGAAACAAGATACACGCTCTCCGACTTTGCCATCCTCGTCCGCGCAAATAGCCACAGCGATCCCATCATAAATGCCCTAAAACGAAGTGGTATTCCCTATCAATTCTTGGGTCCGGGGACTCTTTTCAAGCAACCTGAAGTCAAAGACTTAATTGCGTATCTCCAAGTGCTTTCGGATCTTGACGACACTGTCTCTTTATACCGCGTTCTGAGTATGGAGCTCTTTGAGCTTGAAGAGCAGGATGTGGTGTTACTCATGTCTTTTGCTAAAAAAACCTCTCTGTCACTTTTTCAGGCACTCGAAGTGTACCTGTCATTTTTCCACGATGAGTGGAGGAGTACTGAACATGAGATCTATAAAGAGCATATTCCACTCATACCAGAAAAGACCCGCGAAAAACTCATTGTGATAATCCAGATGATCAAAAATCACTTGAAAAGACTTCGCAAAGATAGCGCTGGAGAAATCTTGTATGAATTCTTGGCAGACACGGGGTATTTATCAAAGCTGAGCAATCCTGAAAACGAATATGAGCAACAAAAAACGCTCAATGTCACTAAATTTTTCCAAAAGCTCAAAAATATGGAGAATGAGATCGATGATACCTCGGTCTTTTCAGCTGTAGAATATATCAAAATGAGTATAGATATGGGAGAGTCCCCTCTTGCATCTGATTCTGACGCAATGCCCACGAATGCGGTGAATATCCTCACAGTTCACGGCGCAAAGGGTCTTGAGTTCCCTGTTGTTTTTATGCCAGATCTCATAAAAGGTCGATTCCCAACAAACAATCGTCGAGAACAAATTCCCATCCCTGATGCACTTATCAAAGAGAAAATGCCTTCAGGCGATTATCACATTCAAGAAGAAAGAAGGCTTTTTTATGTCGGACTTACCCGTGCAAAAGAAAGATTATTTCTTTCTGCCTCAGAGATATATGGCGAAGGCGTCCGGAAGAATCGCGTCTCCCCGTTTGTTGGAGAAACAGTCGGAGAAGAGGGCGTAACGAATAAATCAGCAATTCGTGCGGAACAAAAAGAGCAACTTTCAATCTTTGATTTCAAAAAAAAGCCAGAGAGTGAACCCATTCCGATTCCTACAGATATTAAAAATCTGTCCCACTCTCAGATAAATACTTACGAGATGTGTCCTCTGAAGTACAAATATCAGTATGTTTTAAAAATTCCAACCGGGGGAAACGCAGCTTCTTCATTTGGAAGTAGCATTCACCATGCGCTCCATAAGTTTTATAAAGGGTTTAGTACCGATCGAAGCTTTGGACTCACACATCTCATGAATCTGCTTGAAACCTCATGGATCCCGGTGGGATACAGATCTCGAGACGAGCAGTCACAGATGAAAGAAGAAGCGCGCCACATGCTCGAAAACTATTTTCATACCTTTCATAGTCCTGAAATTGAGATCATGGATCTTGAAAAACTGTTCAA
This sequence comes from bacterium, assembly GCA_027624795.1. GTDB lineage: Bacteria > Patescibacteriota > Microgenomatia > UBA1406 > GWC2-37-13 > UBA1450. The sequence goes on from JAQBTX010000001.1 coordinate 47,963, forward strand.
AATACGAGTGGGAAGTGATATTTTTTTGACGGGAAAAATTGATCGTGTGGATACAAAAGCAGATGGAACTATAGAAATAATTGATTATAAAACCGGTAAAATGCCTGATGAAAAGAAACTCAAAAAAGATATGCAACTTGCGATTTACGCCATGGCAGCAAGTGATTTTGGACTCTATCATAAACCAATTGAGAAGATCGATCTGTCTTTTTACTACCTCCAGCATAGAGAAAAAATCACCTTACAACGAACAGAGGAAGATATTCATACGGTCAAAATGCATGTGCGTGAAATCGCTGAGAAAATTCGTGAAGGAGTATTCCCTGCACAAAAAAGTAAGGCGTGTGACTTTTGTGATTTCAAGATGATCTGCGAGGCGTGGCAATGACTTTATACCTCAGCACCACCTCATCCTCAAGTTTTTCGACCGATTCAAGTTTGAACTGGGGCACTTCGTCAGGAGGAAATAGAATACCCTCGACCATGGTCAGAGTTTTGTCAGGCAGTGATCCAAATATTTTGGGAGCAATCGTGAGATGGATCTCATCGAGAACTCTCGCTTCAAGCAGTTGAGCAATAAGGTTTGGCCCTCCATCAATAAAAACGTTTTTGTAGCCTTTGGAGTTCAAATACTCTATTAACTTTTGTGGCGTAACTCGTGATTCTCCTTCGTTTGGTGTCAAAATGGTGGGCTTAAATCCATGATCATTTTTTAATGCATTATGAAGTTCTTCATCAGGACGAGAAGTGATAACAATGTATTCTGGTAAAGGTGGCTTGCCAAGGTCTTTTCTAAATCCTTGGTACATATCTTCATGAATCCTTTTTATAATGTATTTGGCAAAACGAACTGCTGTATTTCTGGCATCAACTAGAGCATCAGCATGCGCGCGAAGATAGGTAAAATACTCTTTATCTTTTTCCGTCCCAATCGGCCAGTAGCCTTTCTCTTTTACGATAATTTTTCCGTCAATAGATGAGATAAAGCTGGTGAAAAGGTATGGTCGATCTGGATGAGTCGGAAAAACGAAAGGTTGCATACAGTATTGTACCTCAATTCTCAATTTATTTTTACTTCTGAGTGTCAGACCGAAGCCACTTTACGCCCCAATATACTAGAGGTGTTTCGATCACTGACATCGAGCATTTAAGAAGCCAATACGGCACAATCAAGCTCACTAGAAATCCAACGTTAGCGTCAAACCCTCTGTCAAGTGAGTAAAATGCTAGAAACATAAACACAGTTGTATCTATAAGCTGCGCTACAAAGTTTGAGGCATTATTTCGAAGCCAAAGCCTACTCTTTCCAAGACGTGCTCGTATGCGTGCAAAAATGAAAATGTCAAGAAAATCAGCAAGCGCAAAGGCAGTCAGACTTGCAATAGTGATGCGAAGCGATTTTCCAAAAATCGAGTCATATGCTTCTTCTGACCCAGCAAAACGTGCAGATGGGGGAAGTGATATTGCAAGAAGGATAAACCCCATAAGAAGAACTATCATGAAAAGTCCCGTGCGGACAATACTCCTTGCTCGCTCTGCTCCGTAGACTTCAATGACCATATCGTTAATCGTAAAAAGCAGTGGAATAACAAAGATCGCAACACTGGCATTGAGTGTAAATGTTCCAATCGTTAAAAGAGGAAAGGTCTTAGCCCCCATAAGCTCTGCTACTATTATGCCAAATATATAGATCCCTACCAAGAGGTCCATTTTTTGCATCTTGAACATATTTTTTTATTATTAGTAATTGATTTATGAATTATGATTTAAGAATCATGAACCTTAAATCTAAATTCTATATTCTTAATGAGATAGTATACCACGAATAGTGGGGTACAGATCGCTTATTAAGTAGAGTGAACCCGTTATAACTAATATGTTTGATCCATCGTTCCATGCAATACGCAATGCATCGATCGCATGAGGGTATGACTCTGTGGTGACCCTAGAACCTGATTCTTTTATACGTTTCTCTATATTTCCAGTTGATTCGGGATGGATCATATAGGTACCATCTTGTTTGGCAAATTCAGTTATATACATATGACGCGCAAGGGGGAGGATGAGATCTAACATCGATTCGTAATCTTTACCCCGCTTAAATCCAATCAAAAAATCAAATTTCTTGTTTGGATATATTGTTTTCAAACTTTCTATAAAAGCAGACATTTTCTGTGGGTTGTGTGCTCCATCGAGGATAATCTTTTTCTCACCATAATCTATGATTTCAAATCTCCCCGGTGAAGTTATGGATTGTAATGTTTCTCGAGTAGCAGCTTCATCAATGGTAAACCCATCGCGCTTAGATAATTCATACAACACACTCAGTGCAATTGAGACATTTTCTACCTGATATTCGCCTTTGAGGGAAAGCTCAATATCTGACAATGTTAAATCGTCATAATGGTAATTAAATATGCTGCCCTTGAGGCTTGATCGAAGACCAAAATATGTTTTGTGGGGAACAACGTAGTTCACCGATATGTTGCACGTTTGTGCGCGCTTTTCAATGACTGCATTAATACCTTCTTCTTGCTGTAAAACAACGACCATGTTGTTAGGGTGAATGATGGCTGCCTTTTCAGTTGCAATTTTTTCAACCGTATCTCCCAAGATTTCAGTATGATCTAAGCCAATTCGAGTAATAACAGCAAGTTTATTTGATTGCCTTGCAATATTTGTGGCATCGAGCCTGCCGCCCATGCCCGTTTCCATAACTGCATAATCTACACCTTCCTTATAAAAGATGTAATAGGCAAGCATGACAGTTATTTCAAAATAAGTCGGGTGACCAACACTGCTTAATCGCATCTTTTCGAGAATGGGTGAGATTTCACTTATGTATGAACAAATAGTTTCTACCGGAAGGAGCGTGTCATTTATAGAAAACCGCTCACGCATGTCTATGAGATGGGGAGAGATACTTGATCCCACCTTGAAACCTTGTGCATGAAGAAGAGAGCTGAGAATCCGAGTCGTCGAACCTTTCCCTGATGTACCAGCAATATGCACCACTTTAATGTTGTTTTGCGGATTTCCCAGTTTTTCTGCCAAATACTCAGTTCGATCAAATGAAAAATCACTCCCTCCTTGAGAATGCTTATTATTTTCATCACGAAAGGTATACAGATATTCTTGTGCTTGTTTAAGTGTTTTAATGTTCATTATCTAAGCTAGTATTGTACCAATAAATGAGTAAATGAATATATGGGTACCTTAAATCTATAATTCAAGTTGTATTTATGAGTCCAGTTTGATACCCTGTTTCAAATAATTATTAATTCATATATTTATCATGGTTAATAAGCAAAAAGATACAAAGATCTATGACCTGATTAAAGAAGAAACTGCCCGGCAAAAGCATGGAATTGAATTAATCCCCTCAGAAAACTACGCATCAGCACATGTTCGTGCTCCACTTTCTTCTCCGTTTGTGAATAAATATTCAGAAGGATACCCGTATAAACGATATTACGGAGGCAATGAATTTGTAGACCAAGTGGAATCATTGGCTCAAGAACGAGTTAAAAAATTATTTGGTGTGGAATATGCAAATGTGCAGCCTTACTCTGGATCACCTGCTAACTTTGCAGTATATATGGCTACGGTTAAGCCGGGAGATACCATTATGGGGCAAGCGCTCATAACGGGTGGTCATCTGACCCACGGATCTCATGTATCGTTTAGCGCCATATATTTTAATAGTGTCCAATATGGAGTAATGACCAAACGAAAAGGAAAAGATGGATTGTTTGATTTTGATGAAATTCGAAAACTTGCTAAAAAACACAAGCCAAAGCTCATATGGGTAGGCGCTTCAGCGTACCCTCTCGAAATACCTTTTAAAAAGTTTGCTCAAATTGCCGATGAAGTAGGAGCATACTTAGTGGCAGATATAGCTCACATTGCAGGACTCGTTGTTGCCGGAGAACATCCATCACCCGTTCCCCATGTCCACATAGTCACTACGACAACCCATAAAACACTTCGGGGTCCACGTGGAGGCATAATTATGGTTACCAAAAAGGGATTGAAAAAGGATCCAGAATTACCCATGAAAATCAATAAAGCCATATTTCCCGGGCTCCAGGGAGGACCTCATGATAACCAGACAGCCGCAATAGCTGTTGCGCTATATGAAGCATCGCAACCATCTTTTAAAACCTATGCCAAACGCATAAAAGCAAATTCAGAAGCGTTGGCCAAGACACTTATGGATGGAGGACTCACTTTAGTAGGAGATGGTTCTGAAAATCATCTTATTCTTGTTGATTTAACCACCACACATGGTGCTGGTTCAGGTTGTTTTGCCGAATATGCACTTGATGCAATGGGTCTCACTTTGAATAAAAATACCGTACCTGGAGAACAAAGCTCACCATTCTATCCATCAGGAATACGACTGGGTACACCCGCTGCAACCACTCGTGGTATGAATATAAAAGACATGAAATTTATTGGGAAGATGATGCTCAAGGTCTTGGAACTTACCAAAAAGTACTTGTTACCCGATAAAACTCAACGAATTGAATATATCGCCAAATTTAAAAAAGAGATAGATAAGAACAAAGATATCAAGAAATGGAAAAAGGAAGTGAAGGCATTTGCCTCACCCTTTCTGATTCCGTAATCGTATAATACTCATATATGATTCGATTTCTTATTGCAGGAGACGTGGTAATGGCCGCAGTTACTGCGTGGAAATTCAAAATGCTTCCCAGCGAAGTGCCTTTATTTTACTACAAGCCGTGGGGCGAAGAACAAGTGGCTGACATTTGGTTTATACTCCTTATTCCTATACTTATACATCTTATGTATTTTTCAAATATCTACCTGAGTAAAAAGCTTGCTAAAGATGAACCAGTTATACAAAAGTTGTTTTTAGTAGCAAATAGTATTGTAATTTTCGGGCTCACGAGTATTTTTGTCCGCATTATATTACTTATCACGTAATTATGGATATATTTGCATTTATCATCGCTATGATAGCATTTGTCATAGCGTACACAACTACTCCAATCACCATATTTCTTGCAAAAAAATTTGGATTGGTGACTGATAGCGCGTCTGACTCACATCCCGCACATACACACCAGGGAATTATCCCTCGTGCTGGTGGAGTACCTATCTATGTGGCTATTCTTTTTTGCTCGATTGTCTTTTTAGATATCAATAAAATTATTGTAGGTATTCTTATTGCAGCAGGACTTCTGGTTATCATTGGACTTTTAGATGATAAATACGATCTTTCTCCTTACATGCGATTTATTATGAATATTGCAATTGCAGTGTTGGTCGTATTGTTTGGGTTAGGTATACCGTTTGTATCCAATCCATTTGGCGGCGTTATCCCGCTTGATGAATGGACATTGTCTCTTAACATTTTTGGAATTCGAAATATTCTTATTATTGCGGACATCATCTCTATTGCGTGGCTTGCATGGATGATGAATATGGTAAATTGGAGTAAGGGTGTGGATGGTCAACTTCCCGGATTTGTATCAATCACTGCATTCTTCCTTGCCATTCTTGCAACTCGATTTACCGCCCATGATATCGATGCTACTACGGTAATGCACTTATCACTTATTGTGGGATCCGCGTACTTAGGATTCCTTCCTCATAATTTCTTTCCACAAAAAATCATGCCGGGGTATGGTGGGGGAGCCATGGCAGGCTTTCTACTTGGCATATTGGCTATCCTTTCATTTGGAAAGTTTGGTACCGCGGTGCTCGTACTGGCTATTCCCACGATTGACGCAGTGTACACAGTTATACGACGCATTCATCAAAAGAAATCTCCCTTTCGAGCTGACTGGGGACATTTTCATCATCGATTAATAGATATTGGTTGGGGAAAACGAAGAATTGCCGTGTTCTATTGGCTGGTGTCACTCATGCTTGGTATAGCTAGTATGATTCTTGAAGGTATTGAAAAGCTCGTGATATTTATCATGGTAGGTATTGCCTTACTTAGTTTTATCATAATTACCGATCGAGCAAAAAAACTCCAATAATGTATGTCTAAAAAATCAATCGTCATAGGGGTTTCATCGGGAATAGCTGCTTATAAAATTCTTGATCTAATAACTATCTTTAAAAAGCAGGGCCACGATGTGCATGTGATGATGACTCAGAAAGCTTCGCACATTCTGTCTCCGGGAAAAGTTGAAAAGCTTACCGGACATCCGGTATATATGCATCTATTTGATAATGATTTTTCATATGAACAGATATTAAAGCAGAAAAAAGTAGATCATATTGAACTTGCTAAACATGCCGATATATTTGTCATCGCGCCAGCTACTGCCAATATTATTGCCAAACTTGCCAACGGTTTAGCAGATGATTTCTTAACTACTTCAATTTTAGCTACTCATGCACCAGTACTCATCTGCCCTTCTATGAATGATGTCATGTGGAATCACCCGGCAACTTCGAAAAATTTAACCATTCTGAAAAGCTATGGCTATGAACTACTAGATCCTGCAACTGGATCACTAGCCTGTGGGACCGATGGTATTGGGAGATTGCCTGAGATGGATGTTATTGCAAAAGCTACTCATGAAGTATTAGAGAGAACTCAGTTGCTTGCTGGTAAAAAAATTATCGTAACTTCTGGTGGCACTAGTGAACCCATAGATGATGCGCGCGTAATAACGAATAGATCTTCTGGCAAGATGGGTGTTGCACTTGCTGAAGCTGCGTTTCGATATGGAGCAGAGGTGACACTCCTCCGTTCACATAATTCTGTACTTTCGCACCTCCCCATAACACAAAAAGCCTACGCTTCGGTTACTGAACTATCATCTCTTATGAAAAAAGAAGTCAAAAACAATGACATAGTCATTCATGCTGCAGCGGTTTCAGATTTTACCGTAACCAAAGCAGGGGAGAAGTTAGAGAGTTCCACTCCCCATTCTATAACCCTCTCCCCTACCAAAAAAATAATAAATGAGATTAAAAAAATAAATCCAAAAATAATACTTATTGGTTTTAAAGCGGTCACTAATGTCATCCCGAGCGCAGTCGAGGGATCCCTTCAAAAACTCTTTGATGATGCTCATGCCGATTATGTGATCGTAAACGATATTAGTCGGAGCGATATTGGTTTTGAATCAGATGAAAATGAAGTGTATGTTGTAGACAGTAATAAAATAATAAAACACATACTTAAAGCGCCAAAACGAGAAATTGCGAACGAGATATTAAAAACGATCTTTATAAATCGCTCATTATAGAAAGGTAAAACTCCTTATCTTTTGGATGAGTCAATAGATTAGCTACCTCTTCTTTTTTAACCCAGCGCGCTTCTGGATTTTCTGTATCTTGAGGACTGAGCTCTTTTTGATTGGTAGTAAATAAATGCATGTGAATGGTCTTTATCTCACTGGTGTCTTCTCCTCCCTGTATACCGATTCGATGACGCGCATACGTACCAAGTTTTTTTATGTAAGTAAGCTCAGAAATACCCGATTCTTCATATATTTCTCTTTTTGCAGCAGTCACCTCATCTTCACCAATGTCTATGTGGCCTTTGGGAAGAGACCAAGAATTACCATTTTGGTTTACCACAAGAACCATATTATCTGTATTAATCACCACTCCCCCAGCGCTCGTTGTATGTTTAGTCATAGTATCTTCATGTCATCCCGGACTCGATCCGGGATCCAGTTATTTATTTATAATTTTATTTAATTCCTCTATTGCAGTTTCGTTATCTTGATAATGTACCGTAACTAATCCCGCCGCTTGTGCCGCCTTGATATTTATTTCTGTGTCATCCACAAACACAATCTCATCAGGTGATTTTTGAATAAGCGATGCAATCTTTGTATAAGCTTCGGGAGTTGACTTGCTCACTCCAAGTCGAAGTGCACTAAAGATGTTCTTAAATAGTGGATTGAGCTTTTCCATTACCGGTGGATACTCTTGTATATATTCGGAGGTAAAAATATATATTTCGATTTTTGATGAGAGATTTACATAATAATCTAGAAGTTCAGTATTTAACGTAAAATAGTTCCAAAAATCATAGTCTCCTGTTTTGAGAAGTTCTTGATGAAGTTCATTTAACTTACCTGAATTCTTATCATCTTTTTTAAAAAGTAATACTTTAGAAAAATCAGAAATAAGTGCGTTGATCATATTATTTTGATGTCATCCTGAACTTGTTTCAGGATCTTAATTTATAACTACTCTTCCTCACCCCTAATTACATACCACTCCCCCTCTTTGATGATTTTTGCTTTAAATTTTGTTTGAGTTTCTGTGTACCACTCACCTTCTTTGGTGCCTACCGCAATTGCGCCAACAAGGCCTATCACTGTATCGTCTATAAGGGGAATATCACTACTATCTTTATACGTTATAAGTTCGCGGGAAACTAATGACTCCTTCCCGGCATCTAATCGCTCTTTGGTGGTATCTTCAATTTGAAGGTCAAACCGAGTAAAAATATCATCATTTTCTGCTCCAGATATAACCAACAAATAAAGAAGTTCATTTTCAGTGAAGGTGAGAGAATGTGATTGTTTCATAATCGAAGTTATTATACTATTCCTTAAACAAATGCACCTCCCAAAATTGCGCTAAGGTTCTGAGTTGCTTTGGCACAGACTCATTATATACATAAATCGGGCCTGCGTGGATGCCAAAAACTACGGGGACGATTTTGTATTTTTTAAAACGAGATTTACTAATAAGTTTAATCAAATCGTTTTCCGTATATTCACGAACATGTTCTGCATAGGGAAAGCGTCGATCTCCGGTAAACATCTCAATAATAGATCTAGCAAGTCGTTTTCTGTTTGGCGTATTTATAAGTGCGGTACCACCTGGTTTTAAAACCGTATATAACTCATTTAACGATTTCAGATCATCTTGCACATGCTCTATAACATGACTACTTAGCGCAATATCGATACTATTGGGTTTTATCACATCAGATAATTTCTGCCAATCTCCCACCATATAGTTGATGTTTGAGGAATCTTTTGGCTTTCGTTCTGGCATCAGTTCTACCCCCATAAGTTTCTTGCACAGTTTGGCAAGAGACGCTGTTCTCCCCATTGTCGAAGCTCCTATTTCCAATACAGTATCTGTTTTTTTCACATAGTTCCTATACGATGTCAGGATTGATTCCCAATCATAACGTAATGGATTTAAAGACGGATCGTATATTTTCATTAATTATAAAATTATCCCTCCAGTATAATAAACCTCATGAAATACTTTGTCAAAACTTTCGGGTGTCAGCAAAACGAGGCAGATAGCGAGCGCGTGGCGCAAGCTTTTTCCGCCAGAGGACTTACCAAAGCGCGCGGTTATCAAGATGCCAACTATGTAATCATAAATACCTGTATGGTTCGCGAATCTGCAGAAAATAGAGTGTATGGATTGGTCAATAATTTAAAAGAAATTAAAGCTCAAAAAACAAAAGATGGAGAGCTTTATAAAATCATCGTCACCGGTTGTATGGTGGGAATTGCATTTCGTGATAAATCCGGAAAGTATCTTACCAAAATTCGAAAAGCCATGCCCGCAGTTGATGAATTTATGCCCATAGAAGAAGTAGGATTTGATATGGAGCCAGTCCGGCAAAATGATATACAAGGATGGGTACCCATTTCAAATGGCTGTAATAACTTTTGCACATTTTGTATTGTGCCCTTTACCCGTGGAAGAGAAATTAGTAGACCTTATGAAGATATCATCGATGAATGCTTGCATTTGAAGGCAAAAGGATACAAAAAAGTTACACTCCTTGGACAGAATGTAAATTCATATGGCGCGGATCTCATAATGGGAAAAGAAAATGTTCATGTGATGCGAGATATTAAAGATACGTATTTTAAAAAAAGCACCACCCCTCCCGACTCAACGTCGGGAAACCCCACCTTAAAAAGGAGGGGAGTTAGTGATATAGCTCTCCTCCTTGATAAGGAGGAGTACCCAAAGGGGGAGGTGGTAAATCACCTTTCCACTATCAGATCTAAATTCACCTACAACGGCCGTAACGTGGAACCAGTATATGTAAAACATTTGGGCAAACAACGCATTCCTACCTTGTTCCCCTATTTGCTGGAAGATATTGCACGTATGGATTTTGAACTGGTAGATTTTGTATCATCAAATCCTTGGGACTTTTCTGATGAACTCATAGATATGATTGCCAAATATCCCAATGTGACACGCACCATTCATCTTGCCGTGCAATCCGGAGATAATGAAGTGCTCAAGCGAATGAATAGGTGGTATACACGAGAGGAGTATTTAGATATTGTTAATAAACTTAAAGCTCAGGTTCCCAATGTTAAATTAACAACCGACATCATCGTGGGTTTCTGTGGAGAAACAGATGAAGAATTTCAAAATACGGTAAAACTTGCCAAAGAAGTTGGGTTTGATAAAGCGTATATATCTCGTTATTCAGAGCGGCCGATGACCGCTGCCACTAAAGTAATGAAGGATGATATTCCGATGCCAGTGAAGAAAAAACGATGGAAAGAATTAGATAAGATAATCAATACGTTTGCGTATACTTTATGATATCGGAAAGAATGTTAGGATGACATGCAAGAACAGGATATTGTTTAATGCGTGTAGAGAAGTCGAGTTTAAGTTCGTTTCCCTCCCAATCATACAGTCCTCCACCCGCTTCTTCAATAATAATTTTTGCCGCAGCCACATCCCAAATATATGGCCCTACACTTACCAAACTGAGTCCAGCAATGTTTTCTGCAACAGCTACAATATCGAGTGCAATTGCACCATTTATATGCACTGATCGATATTCAGGCATAAGCTTTTCAATAATCTTGATGTGAGCTTCTTCAAAACTCTTCCATATTTCTGTATATATCATTAGATCTTGAGTTGGAAGATTCCTAATTCTTAAATCTTTCTTCATGCCTCTTGACTCGATAAAAGCGCCTTTTCCTTTTTCGGCACAATACATCTCACCTGTTATGGGTCTGTTTATGCACCCGGCCAAAAGCTCACCGTCTTTTACATAGGCTATAGCGCAGCAGAAATAATCTATACCCGATGCAAAGCTGGAAGTGCCGTCTATCGGGTCCATGATGAACAAATGTCGTCCGTCTGAAGTGAGGTCTTCTTCACCAATAAATCCTACATCAGATGCATCGATTCCTTTCTTTTCCATCTCAATTAGGATTATTTGTTCAATGATATCTTGCGATTCTTTATCTGCTTTGGTAACAATATTTTGATGATCAGTTTTGTGAGTTACGTCAAGCTCGGTAGATCGAAAGTATTTTTTTTGTATTTCTCCCGCTTCTAAAGCAGCCTTTTTGAGGATATCAAGCATGATTGTAGTATACTATATCCATGAAACTCTTGGTCACTGGTGGTGCTGGATTTATAGGTACAAACTTCATCCATTATTGGTTAAAAAACCACACTGATGATCAGATTGTGAACTTTGATAAACTCACTTATGCAGGCAATATTGAGAATCTGAAATCAATAGAAAGTAACCCAAACTACTCATTTGTTCAGGGTGACATTGTTAATAAAAAAATGGTCGATGACGTGATGACTGGCATTGATATTGTTGTTCACTTTGCGGCAGAAAGTCATGTAGATAGATCGATTGCCGATGCTTCCCCTTTCGTAATGACTAATGTAGTTGGAACCCAAGTACTTTTAGAATCTGCTTTAAAACATAACATAAAACGATTTCATCATATTTCTACAGATGAGGTGTTTGGAGCACTTGAGCTGGAAAGTGATAAAAAATTCACCATAGATTCTCCTTATGACCCCCACAGCCCTTACTCAGCATCAAAAGCAGGATCAGATCATTTGGTTCGTGCATATTTTGATACCTATAACCTTCCCATCACAATTTCAAATTGTTCAAATAATTTTGGACCGTATCATTTCCCAGAAAAGTTGATACCATTGGCAATCACTAATCTTTTAGAAGGAAAAAAAGTACCGGTATATGGTGATGGAAAATATGTGCGCGATTGGCTTTACGTTGAAGATCATTGCCGAGCGATTGATATGATTTTAACAAAAGGTACGGTTGGAAAGACGTACCTCGTTGGCGGCCAAACAGCAGACATATCTAATCTTGAAGTGATACATAAGATTCTTAATGTAATGAATAAAAGTGAAGAATCTATAGAATACGTGACCGATCGACCTGGTCATGATCGAAGATATGCAATTGACTGGAGTAAGACTAAAGAAGAACTTGGATGGGAACCTCAACACGATTTTGAAAGCGCACTTGCAAAAACTATTGAATGGTACCAGAATAATATAGATTGGTGGAAACCATTAAAGTAATATATGAATGTTGCAATCACGGGACCAAACGGACTAATTGGATCGCGCGTAATAAAACTCTTGAGCGATGAAATAACATTTATCCCCCTTTCGCATGAAGATCTTGATATTGCACATAAAGAAGATGTAGAAAATAAACTAAATGATATTGAATTTGATATTCTTCTCCACCTTGCTGCGTATACCAATGTTGATAATGCGGAACTTGAACAACATAAAGCTCGTGCGATAAATGTCGATGGAACCAGATATTTGTATGATGCAGTAAAGCAGAAAGGAAAAAAGATGATCTATATTTCTACCGACTATGTATTTGATGGAGTGAATCCTCCGTTTGATGAAGAAAGCGTACCTAACCCAATTGGATATTATGGAAAAACAAAGTACGAGGGAGAACAAGTATTGGGAAACAATGCAATGATCGTACGTGTGAGTTATCCGTATCATACTGATGTCATTTTGAGTGGAGCGAAGAGTCAGGGAAAACCAGATATTGTTACCCGCCTTTCACAACTTCTCAAAGAGGGAAAAACCCTCCCTATGGTAACGGATGCAAGTATTACTCCAACACATATCGATGATATTGCCGAAGGATTGAATTATTTGATCCATAATTTCAAACCAGAAATCTATCATTTAGTAGGATCGAAATCATATTCACCCTTTGATGTGGGAACGATGATAGCTCGATACATAGGTGCGCCGACAGATCTCATAAAGCCAACTACGTTTGAAGAATACAGTAAAGGCAAGGCGCCACGACCACAATATTCAGAAACAATAAGTAAGAAAAATCGCTTTCATAAGATGCAAGCGCTTGGGGAAGTGATTGAATATAAGATGTAATCTTCTCATTCTTGTTTTTTTGTTATTATTTGAGTATCATTTCACCATGACAATCACATTCATCGGCCATGGATATGTAGGACTCGTGACAGCTTGTGTGTTTGCTGATTTTGGAAATGATGTATGGGTTATTGGGCACACCCCTGAAAAAATTGAAAAACTTAAAAACGGAAATCCCCTTATTTATGAACCTGGACTTGAAGAACTGCTTAAAAAGAACTTAGATGCAAAAAGACTTCACTTTACCTTAGATTTTGATAAAGCAATCCCTGATTCAGATATCGTATTTATTGCAGTCGGAACACCACCAAGTGCAACTGGCGAAGCAGATCTTACAGCTGTGCTTGGAGTCGCTGAACATATTGGAAAGAACCTAAAGAAAGGATTTACGGTGGTATCGTGTAAGAGCACCGTTCCTGTTGGAACCAATTTAAAAGTTGAAAAAATAATTGAAGAAACCAAGCCAGATGGAGCAGAATTTGCAGTAGCTTCATGCCCTGAATTTCTTCGTGAAGGATCCGCCATAGGTGATACCGTAAATCCAGATCGTGTTGTAATCGGATCATCATCTCAAAAAGCCATTGATGCCCTACTTGAAGCTCACAAGCCTCTTACGGGAAGTCGAGTTATTACCGATCTTGCAAGTGCAGAAATAATTAAATACGCTTCCAATGCCATGCTTGCTACTAAGATATCATTTGCCAATCTCATATCGCTTTATGCTGAAAAGACAGGTGGAGATATTGAAACAATCATGGAAGCTGTGGGAAGTGACAATCGTATTGGCCGAAAATTCTTATATGCCGGTATTGGGTACGGAGGATCATGTTTCCCCAAAGACGTGATGGCTTTGAATGAAACTGGTAAACAATTAGATCTCGACACTGGATTATTGGATTCAGTTGAGCGAATTAATCATACAGTCCGGGATAATTTTGTACATAAAGTATTAAAACATGTAATGGGGAAAAAGCTTGCAGTCTGGGGACTTAGCTTTAAACCAAATACTGACGACATTCGCTATGCCCCATCGCTATATATCATAAATGAACTTATAAAGATGAACTACCAAATTGTTGCTTTTGATCCGGCTGCAAGAGAAAATGTCAAAAAACAACATCGCGGAGAAGGACTTACTTTTGTTGAAAATATGTATGATGCACTGAAAGATGCAGATGCACTCTTGATTATGACTGAATGGAATGAGTTTAAACAAGCAAATCTAACTCGCATTAAATCGCTATTGAAGAGTCCTCTTATTATAGATGGCCGAAATATTTATAATCCTGAAACCATGAAATCTCATGGATTTACATATATATCTACCGGTCGAAAAGCAGTATAATACTCCTTATCATATGAATATACTCATAACGGGAGGCGCGGGATTTATTGGGAGCCACTTGTGTGAAAGATTATTGGCTGATTGGCATTATATATATTGTATAGATAACCTCAGTACAGGATCTCGCAGTAATATTTCATCACTTGAAAAGAATGAGCATTTTATCTTTATCAATGCAGATGTATCCTCAGAACTACCAGTAGACGCACTTCCGAAACAGATTGATCGCATATATCATCTCGCATCCCCAGCTTCACCTAATCATCACAGTCCTATAAGCTATCATGCACTTCCTATGGAAACGATGATGGTAAATACAGTAGGAACACATAATATGCTGAAACTTGCACAAAAATATAATGCACGATTTTTATTCACGTCGACATCTGAGATTTATGGCGAACCACTTGAACACCCTCAAAAAGAATCCTATCGAGGCAATGTATCAACCACGGGCCCACGATCTGTTTATGATGAAGCCAAACGATTTGGTGAAACACTCACCGCTTACTACCAAAGAGAAAAAAAAGTTGACACACGAATTGTAAGAATTTTTAATACCTATGGCCCTCATATGAGTGATAACGATATGCGAATGAGTGTACTTTTTATGCAACAGGCATTAAAAAATGAACCCATTACTATTTTTGGAGATGGCACGCAAACACGGTCACTCTGTTTTGTGGAAGACCTGGTAGATGGGCTGGTGAAATTTATGGAACATGATGATTTGGCAGGTGAAATAATAAATTTAGGATCGACTGATGAAAAAACAGTTTTGGAATATGCACAATTAATTAAATCTATTGCAAAATCTGAAAGTGAAATCACGGTGACTGAAAAACTTCCAGTAGATGACCCAAAACAACGAAAGCCCGATATTACTAAAGCTAAAGAACTCCTTGGGTGGGAACCCAAAACAAGCATTGAAGACGGAATAAAAAAAACTATTGACCACATTCGTACGAACTCATGAATAAAGCAGTCATCATATTGCCAACGTACAATGAGGTGAACAATGTTACTTCACTGATTCATGACATAGTTACTGTTGTTAAAGGAGTAACGAAATGGAACATTCAGATCCTTGTGGTAGATAGTTCTTCACCAGATGGAACAGCACGAGAAATAACAAAACTACAAAAACAATATAAACAGCTTCATTTATTGGAAACACCAAAAGAGGGTTTAGGGAAAGCGTATGTTCATGGATTCAGGTATGCAATAGATAAACTTGGCGCAGATGTGGTGTTTGAGATGGATGCAGATCGTTCGCATGACTCTAAAGAGATTCCTCATTTTTTAAGCCAAATTGAACATGGCGCTGATTTTGTCATAGGATCGCGCTATATTGCAGGCGGTTCAATTCCAGATGATTGGGGAATTCACCGAAAAATATTTTCTATAGTAGCCAACTTGTTTATTCGGATTGGTTTTATGAAGCTCAAAATTACAGACTGGACCAGTGGATACCGCGTAATTAAAAAATGGGTTATCCAAAAAAATCTTGAGAATATCAATTCCTATACGGGTTATGTGTTTCAAATGGCACTTATAGATAACGCACTCAAGAGCGGTGCTCATATTCGTGAAATACCAATAAAATTTATTGATCGTACTGAAGGCATTTCAAAGATAAACTCTGGTCAATACATTGCAGATATTTTCTTTTATATTCTACGCAACTCATCATTTATAAAATTTTGCATCGTTGGGGGTACTGGATTCCTAGTCGATTTTGGTGTTTCTTACTTGCTTATCGAAATACTTACCAATAACGTGGTATTTTCGACTGTTTTAAGTGCCGAACTTGCCATCATGTCTAATTTTGTTTTGAATAACTATTGGAGTTTTGCGCATAAAAAAATTGAGAATGCGAATGAGCATATATTCTGGAGCTTTATTAAATTCAATATGGTAGCTTCGGGATCTATTGGAATTCAAGCTCTTGGTATGTTTCTTGCTACAAGTTTACTCGGAGAAACCTATTGGTATGTATATAAAGTTTTGATCATAACACTCGTCATCATTCCCTATTCATATATCCTTTACAATAGATATATTTGGAAAGAACATAAGTTAGTTTAGTTCTACATAGTCTCCATGAACCCAACCATTCTCTTCATTTTCTAAGAGAATTTTGTACCACCCGTCATCTTCTTCTGCATAAACATATTCCTCTCCTGGCTTTACTTCACTCACTTTATTACCCGATACCGATGGTTCTGCTCGCACATTCAAAAATCCTGTTGGAGTATCTAGTATCATGAGTGTTTTAGTCTCTATCTCCTCCTCTTTATTTAGATCTGCTTCTTTTGTAGCTTCTATTGCTGCTTTTTCTAGTTCTTCTTCGAGCGTTTTATGAGATTTATCAAGTGCCATTTTTATGGACGCTTGAACCCTGTACCCTTTTTTATCGATTTGGATCTTTTTTGTTCTTCTAAAAAAGCCAGGCAAATAGACAGCAAGTTCATGTTCTCCCACTGGTACATCTTGGAGAATAAGTGGAGTAACTCCTTTTTCTTCGTTATTGAGAAATACAATTGCTCCAGGCGGATCGGTAACCAGTTCGATTTCACCTGTTTCCCCCTTGGGCTTACTATCTATTTTTACTACACTAAGTATTTCTCCTGCTGAGGTAAGATCTGATGTACCCATTTCTCTACTAATATAGGTAAGTGTATGCGCATAAATCGAAACCTTTCCCTCCCAGGCAATACTTTCAGATCCTTCACCTTCGGGAATAAGTCGAATGGAATATTCGCCTGGTTTGAGTCGATCTTCAAAGGGAGTCTTCCCTACCCCAACATCGTTTATAAACACGCCAGCAGTAGGCGAAGAGAGTATTTTTATTCTTCCGGTAGCTCCTGGGTTATCAAAGATAAAAAACCGTGCAAGAATTGCAATAGTAAATATGCTCACCAGAGCAGCAAGAACAATCAATTTTCGTTTCATAGCGTGTATCTATTTTAGCACTTTAGCCTCAGAATGCAACATTCTACTTGAGAATAATTCTCCATTTTCTACTTGACAAATATACATTTTTTGTATATTATGCTTTGAATATTTAAAATATTAATAGTTTTTAAGTAAAAATATTCATTTTTTAATAAATTTACTCGTCAAATGAAGAAAATTAACTTATCAATAAAAAATACTGTAGTTCCTATCGACTTTAACACTCATTTTAAAAATCTCGCACATATTGCTGATTCTTTAAATCATGGCGCATCAAAACATTATAAGAAAATGGGGCTCACCTATGTCGATGTTCCAGAAATTGTTGGGATTACTGGTGCGTGTGAAAACGTAGACACCCTATTTGTCATACAAAACAGAAATGGCATTCCCCTTTTTTTTGCACAAACTGGGCAACTTTCACTTGAACAGATACTACAGACACTACCTGGTGCATATACCGTCATTCATTCTGGTCGCGATGAGGAATATGAGGACGCGCGACATTTACGACAATTTAGACTCACTGAAGAGGAATTCGATTGCACTCTCGTAAATATGAATCGAGACAATTATGATGAGGAGAAGATGTTTCAAGCACTGCTCAACCATATACAATGTGCAGTACAGGCAATGATCTATGAAGTGATCCAAGACCATCAATCCTTATTGGAAAATACGTATCATAGAGATATAGAAGTCCTACACTACACCTCCTCACATGATTTTCAACAAATATCGTATGGGGATGCAGTTGAACTCCTAAATGATAATGGATTTCCAAAAGTACAATTCGGTGATGATCTAAAATCTGAACATGAAGCATGTGTGATAGAAGTATTAAACAAAGGAGAAACGGAATTACCAGTGTTTATTACCAAGTATCCAAAAGATATTAAATTTTTTAATATGAAGGTTTCAGAAAAAGATCCACGAGTGGTTCTTTCTGCTGATCTTATTCTTCCCTATGCCGGAGAAGCCACCGGTTCTGCAGTACGTGAACATGATTTCAAAAAACTTGATGAACGACTCACAAATTCTACTATGTTTAAACTCCATACTCAAAGAGGGGGAACCTATGATGATTTTAAATGGTATTTGGATATTATTAAAAGCAAAAAAACCAATCCTCATGCAGGATATGGCATAGGTAATGAACGGGTACTCCAATATATCTTTGGAGAAAAAGATATTAGAAACGTATCGTTATTTTCACTGTTAAACAATCAAACCGGAGATTGGGATAAGTCGAAACAGGGAAATAACAAGTTTGTAAAATAAATATACAGTTGCATAAATGTATAATTATGATTATAATACCAACAATGATCACATTACTTACACTCACCAGCATCGTTTCACGACGAACCAACGGGGGAGTAAGTTTTGTGATATAACAATCACAGAAACAAGACAATCCCCTGCCCATAAAACGGCGGGGGATTTTTTTTGGTTAAAAATTACTAGCACTTATGATAGATATACTAATATCAAGTACGCATAAATCAAAAACGCCAGCACTGGATGCAAACGATATTTGGGTGGTTTTAATGGATGATCCGACATTTGCATCAACGTACGAAAGAGAAACTCAAGCTCATAAACCATTTGTAGATGCTCTTCCTGAGCTTTTCAAGGAAGAGATGAATAAATATGTTGGCGCTGCTCTCCTAATGCAGCTCAGATCCAAATATCTATCCTATTGTCTTCAGAATGATTATGTTGGAACAGTACTTGGAGGAAGATTTAAGGGTGCCTTTCAAAAAGAATTGGAAAAAGCAACAATACTCTATAGTAGTTCTGCCAGATTTGTTGATGAATCAATAAAAAAACAAAATAAAACCGATATCGAATGGTTGATGCACTTTTGTTTAAGTCCAGCATCTCTCACGATGCATTCAGAAGGAATACTTACAGTAAGACAGTTACTTTTGACCCAACCAATGGCAATCATAAGTACGCCACCTCAAACAGTTTTATCCACGTATTAAGTACTATGGAAAATTTATCAACATATATGGTCGAGACTGAACTAAATTCACTTATTCTTCTTAAAAACGATGCCTTTACTGCTCGTGTAGCAACAGAGGGCGATACTTTGTGGACAAATACAATAAGTAATTGGATTAGTAATGCGGGACCCCAGAAAATGATACCTAAAGATATCAGTACTATTGCTAGATACTTTAGAGACCAAGACTCCGTACTTGTTTTTAGTAATGAAGGCCTACTCGTAGGACATATTGCGTTTACGTATAGATATGGTGTGGGAAATGAACGTGTAGAAATAGGTTCTTTGTGTATCAATCCGGAATTTGGAGGTAAAGGGATAGCGACTATGGCAGTTCAAGGCATTATACGCTACGCTGCTTTAACATTTGATGTAGATACAAATATATTTGCTATGTGCAACCAAGAAAGCCTACATATATTTGTTAATAAAGTAGGAGGGATAATTGTCCCTTGTGAAAAAACAGATAATGAAGTGTACAATCATTGTGAGCTCTGCCCACGTGCAGCAGGTGCGTCGACATCCGCACCTCCTTGTCGCCATACCCATGTAGACCTTACACGAGTAGTTGCATCGCTTCGAGAGGTATAATGCTTTATTATTTGTTATCATATCACCATGCTGAAAGACAAAATTCACATCATCATAGCTCAAGCTTTAGAGGAACTCAACCTTCCTTCAGACAAGCTTGCCATTTCTCCGCCCAACAATGAAAATTTTGGAGATTATGCCACGAACATAGCCCTTCAACTGGCAAAGAGTGAAAAGAAAAACCCCATGGTACTGGCACAACATATAGTTGATGCAATCAAGACTGGTGATGTGATAGAAAAAGCAGAGGTTATGAATCCAGGATTTATAAATATTCATATTGGTAAAAATAAACTGATCGAAAATCTCTCTCAAATTGCTATCAATAAGATTGAAATTCCTCAAGTAAATAGCGGTAAGAAAATTATTGTAGAATATTCAAATCCCAATATTGCAAAACCATTTACAGTTGGACATCTACGCTCAACTATTATCGGTGATACTATCGCAAACCTTTTTGAGTCAACTGGGGCGACTATTTACCGCGATAATCATCTTGGCGACTGGGGCACACAGTTTGGGAAATTAATTTATGCTATAAAAGAGTGGGGAAATGAAGAAGAGATAAAAGGTGCTGAAAACCCCGTTAAGATACTGGTTGAATTATATGTCAAATTTCATACTGAAGCAGAAAAAAATCCTGATTTAGAAATAGAAGGAAGAAAATGGTTTAAAAAACTGGAGGATGGAGATGAAGAAGTTCGACGGTTATGGAAACAATCGATTGAATGGTCTTGGACTGAATTCGACAGATTATACAAACAACTTGGTATAAAAACAGAGGATTTTGAAAATAATGGCCGCGGATATGGAGAATCGTATTTTGAAGATAAAATGGATCCGATCATAAAAGAGTTAAAAGATAAAAAAATATTACAAGAAAGCAAAGGGGCATGGCTTGTATTTTTCCCCGATGAAAAATTTCCTCCCATGATGCTCGTGAAACAAGATGGCGCTACATTGTATGCGACGAGAGATCTCGCGACAGATAAATTCAGATTAAATAAATATGGAAAAGACGTGATCATTATTAATGAAGTTGGAGCTGAACAATCATTATATTTTCAACAACTTTATGAAGTAGAAAAAATGGCCGGATGGGTAACGGATGGTCAGCGTATTCATATCAAGCATGGCATGTTTAGATTTAAAGACTCCAAAATGTCTACAAGGAAAGGGAATACCATATGGCTTGAAGATGTATTGGAAGAAGCCATAAAGAGAGCGCATGAAATTGCAATGGAAGTTGGAATAAAAGAACAAGGTGATATATCAATGATTAAGAGTAGTCATATTATTGGGGGAGAATCTAAACGTGAAGAAGTTACATATAAAATCGCAATCGGAGCTCTTAAATGGAATGACTTAAAGCGGAGCGCTCATATGGATATTGTTTTTGATTGGGATGAGCTTCTTAATATGCAAGGAAACTCCGGACCTTATGTTCAATATACCTATGTCCGTTGTAAGTCTGTGTTGGGTAAAGCAGATAATCCTGTCATTCCCGACCCCGATCGGGAATCCAGAGAAATAAATGAAGAGGAGTTAAGCTTGATAAGATCACTTTCTAAATATCCCGAAACTATACTTGAATCTACACAGAATTTTGCTCCAAATTACTTGTGTTTATATTTATATGACTTGTCACAAAAATATAATCTGTTTTATCAAAAACACAAGATTCTAAAAGCGGAAGACGATGAGATTATACAAATGAGACTTACCATAACGAAAGCTGTAGCAAATGTGCTCAGTCACGGTCTTACCCTACTG
Source organism: bacterium (assembly GCA_027624795.1). Classification (GTDB taxonomy): domain Bacteria; phylum Patescibacteriota; class Microgenomatia; order UBA1406; family GWC2-37-13; genus UBA1450. Next base: position 69,808 of record JAQBTX010000001.1, read on the forward strand.
GGAATAGAGACGGTTGAAAAGATGTAATCTATTTACGCGCTCTTGGTTGGACTTGGGGTTGGTGTTTCTGTACCAGATGCATTAGATTCTGCTGTTGTATCGGATGACTCCTCGGTAATTGAAGTAGATTCACCCAGTGCTTCTCCATCTGCATCAAGGCTTCCTACGACAACAACTACATCGGTTTCTGCATCTTCATCAAGCTCTTCAACTTTCGACTGAACATCATATTTCTCCTTTAATACTTTTTTTATCTCATCAAGCCAATCTTTACTGACATCTGCTTTAGCTTGTATAACTGTTTCTTCATAATCGTAATTATCTGCATTTCCTGTTGATTTTACTTCATAATCATTATCGGCAAGAAGCTCCTCAACAATGCCCGCTTGTCCAGCTATACCACTTCCATTTTGCACTTCAATACTATAATCTCCCGGTTTCATGCTTTTTTCTGGAGTTGGGGTCGGCTTTTCTTCAGTGTCAGATAATGCAACTTCAGTATCTGCAGGTGGATTTGCTAATTTATCTTGAACTGACTGATAGTACATAAACCCACCAACGGCAATGATAGCTACTATAAGTACACCAATTATGATCTTTAACATATATAAATTTTAAATAGTAATTTCAAGTAATCCATTATAGGACAAGTTTTGCTACAACTCAATATGCTTTACCAACCCTTGCAGCGTTTCGCGCCCATTCCATACATTCAAATCTATTTGATAGACTATACGGACAGTCTGATTCTTTCGTAACTGGTTAAATACATGAGCCATATTGAATGCGACCATTTCCAGGGGAGACGAGCTATTTATCGGATCTTTTACCTGTAATTTAAGATGATTTTTGAGTTTTCCCAATATTCCTGCATGCACCACCGTAACTTCCGACATAAACACGGGTCGCGGATTTCCAATGCCAAAAGGGTTTAAGTGTTGAAGTGCATCATATAATTTTCTTGTTACTAAAGAGATAGGCATATGGATATCGGCTACTATAGTTCGCTCTAGGACTTTTTCTGAAATTTGATCTGATGCAAATTTTTGTGCTTTTTTGATGAAGATATCACGCTTTTTTTCAAGCATCGTAAACCCTGCAGCTCCAGCGTGGCCGCCATAATTGATGAGATAGTTTTGTAATTGACCTAAAAACTCTGTTATATGGAATCCACTGATAGATCTGACCGATGCCTTGTAGTGGCCATCACCCTTGGTCATAACTATAGTTGGTCGGTAGTACTTTTCTACCATGCTACTGGCTATAAGTCCGATCACTCCTTCATGCCAATGATCAGAATAAAGGATGATGAGTTTGGGTAAATCGCCATTCATTTTTTGCGATTCCACCATATGCTCAGCTTCAGTTACCTGTTCTTTCACCAGCTCTTGACGTTTAGTATTCACGCTCCCCATTTTGTGGGCAAGCTCTTGGGCCCGCTCATTACTTGTAGTGCAGATCAGACGGAGCGCATCAATGGCATGTTCGAGTCTCCCTATGGCATTGATGCGCGGGGCGATTAAAAACCCTACTTCGTAAGGAGATATTGGTCGTCCTTCAATGCCAGCTTCTCTAAAAAGGTGAGTAAATCCATGACGCTTCATACGAGAAAATGCTTGTAATCCGTGTGAAACTAACGATCGAGACGGGCCAACAAGTGGTACTAAATCTGCCACCGTACCAATTGATGCTATTGCAGCGTAGTCTACATTGAAGTTGTGTTCTAATTTTTTGATATTCTTTGTCATTTTCAAAAATGAGACGCCATCGTTTTTCACCCTTCCTTTATTGAGTTCTGGATGACACATCTTCATATAGATTTCTTTTGCTACAAAGTAAGCAACTCCTGATCCAGACAATGTGGGAATATGTATGATGAGTTTCGCATCTGTGGGGATCGTTTCTTGCTTATGATGATGGTCAGTAACAATGATGGGTATTCCTAATTTTTCCTTTGCATAACGTATCTGTTTAGTGGCTGTTATCCCATGATCTACACTGATAATAAGATCTGGATTATATTTTTTTTTAATGTTGTCAAGTCCCTTTATAGAAAACCCATATCCTTCAGTGATGCGATTTGGCACATAGGGCATAGTATTAAAACCCAAAAGATGAAGTGTTTCCCAGAGTACGGCCCCGCCCGTTATTCCATCTGCATCATAATCAGTGTAAACAACTATTGTTCCATTTGATTCATATACTTTAGAAAGTATATTAATTAATTGAGTGATATCTTTTTTCTTGAATCCAAAATCTGATAGGCTCATTGTTTCTGGAGATGGGGGGGATATAAACGCTTCTCTATCTTCTATTCCACGATCCTTCAAAATCAACTCTACAATCTTATCTATAGGGATTCGCTCAGTGATTTCGTTTTTGACTTTGATTTCCATATATTACTCTCCCAAACTCTTCTGGTCTGATGCAGAAAGTGATGAGGTGGATTCTAACTTGTGTCCTAATTTAGACAATTCTTGTAGCATAGTAGACGACTGACTATAAGCATTTACAATATGCTTATTTAGAATTGTTGCTGCACCTTCCGTTGCTTCATAATACTTTTGCATCGATTTAAGTGACGATAATATTTCTTTTGCTTGTTGCTGTACTCGTAGTCCTTCATGTGAAACCAAGATGACACGCAAATAGGCATAAAAACTCATGGGTGATACGGGCACAATGCGATGTTCAGAAGCATAGTCATATAAATCTTCTGAATTGATAATTTCGTAATACACGCTTTCTGAAGGAATATACATAAGGGCATAGTCAAGTGTGCCTTCTGAGGGAAGAATATATTTTTTAGAGATAGAAGAAATATGCTGTTTAACATCTCTTATAAATTCTTTTTTAGCCGATGATCTATCTGCTTCATTCTGGAGTTCTATCATTTTTTTGAAGTTTGAGAGCGGAAATTTAGAGTCAATGACAATGAGCCCTTGTGTTGTTTGAACAACAGCATCTGCGCGGCTACCATCTTGGAATGAATGCTGAAGGGAGTACATCTCCCTTGGCAGTGATTGACTCAGAAGTTCTTTCAATACCTGCTCGCCGATGTTACCTCGAAGTTTGGGTGATTGAAGAAATGTTTGAAGTTCCTGCATTGAACGGCCAATTTCTGAAAATTCACCAATCGTTCGTTGCACATGCATCATAGCTTCTGCAGATCTGTCTAAGCGCTTATTAAACATATCCATATTGTGAGATAGTTTAGCGTCAACATGAGTATTGGTTTGATCGATTCGATTTCCTAAATCTTTGAGCCACGACACAAGCTCGTCTGAAACTTGTGATGAGGATTCTAGCTTATTGAACCACATACGCACAATAACCAGGATGATAATTGCGGAGACAGCTATAAAAATATAGGGAAGTACTTGCATACGAAGTACATTATACATGGGCGCTACCCATTACATAAGTCCGCCACTACCTGAGAAGATTTTGGGCTTGAGTGGATTCTCTTGAGTTGAATTATTTGTTTCAAATTCTTTTGGTTTCGATAATTTTTCTACTTGATCAATACTTGCTTGATTTGTCATCGCTGATTTTTGAAACATGGGCTGTGGTTGTTGAAATGGTTGTGGCTGAATGAATGGATCCTGATCAAAGTCTATGGGTACCATTGGAGGCTGTTGGTAATATGATTGAGGTCCAAAGTTTTGTCGTTGAGGAAATGGAGCTCGTTGAACAGGTTGCATCGCTCTTTTTTGAGCGCCAGCGCGCAAAAGTGTTGCTACCGATTCATAGGTCTCTGCATTTACAGAGTAGGCGGTAAGATTGTTGGTTGCGGCTTGAATTCCTGCATATAAATTGGTTGCCATGTCTTTATCTAAATCTATTTTGAGTCCTTGAATTACATCCATTACCAGCTCACTGGTAGAAGAGCTCGATTTAGATACTAAATTGATTGTTCCAAATGAATTATTGATAAGATGTCGATCAATATTTATGATGTTTTTTCCACTAAACATACTTTCATTTTTCGCATAAATATCACCTAAACTCCTGAGATTTGGAGTATCGATCGTTATTATAAAATCTACCTTTCCACCGGTATACGAAAACTGTATATCATTGGGTTCAAGCTTATTGCTCCCTTGACGAGGAACAATAACGAGGTTGAACCGATTACCTTCAATGTTGTAGTCAACTTTATCTATAGTGCCATCTTCATAAGGAAACGAAACAATAAGATTGTCTCCACCAGTGGTAACTGAAGTTTTGATTTTGTCGGCACCCGGTAAGTCACTTTGAGGTATTACTGAAGCAACAATAGACATATTTTTGCCCATTTTAAGAAGTGCCATATAAAGAGCTGTTGCAGCAGCGATAGCATCTGGCGTAGGGTTTGCCGGAATGGCAATAATTCCAGATTCCTGCTTGGTAAGCACATCTCGTATTTGTCCGACTAGTTTTGTGATATCAACAGGTTGTTGATTCATTGATGGGTTCATATTATAGGATATATTTTACCACATCACCTTCTTTAATGTCAAGTTCAGGAGCAAACTGCATTCCACACTCTTGGTCCTTCTTAACCTCCTGTACTGACTTTGCTCTCATTCTTAGCGATACAAGTTTTGAACTTCCTATAAGCTTATCATTTCGATAAACTTCGGCATTGTCTCCTAAGTTTACTTTACCCTTTGTTACGAGTCCGCCAAAAATATTTTCACCATCAATAATGAATGTGGCAAGAACTTTAACTTGTGCTTTTAGATTTTTCTCGCGCTCTTTCTTTTCTTGCATAATATCTGAGACTTCTTCAAGTTCCTCAAGTAGCTCGTATATGATATTGTATGTTTTGATTATGACCTTTTCCTGCTTTGCCAATTCAGTTACGTCTTTTATTACTTTCACAGAAAAGCCAATTACAATAGCTTTGGTTGTTTTTGCAAGAAAAACATCTGATTTATGAATGTCTCCCACTGCGCTTAGTACCAAGTTAATATTCTCATTTTTCTTTAAAGCTTCATTTATAGCTTCAAGCGTTCCTTGTGATTCTGCTTTAAGTATAACGGCAAGCTTGTTGGACTCTTCTTTTTTTTGAAAGAGCGATTCGATACTGAAAGCTTTAGTTTCAGCTTCTTCTTCCACTTCTTTGATACTTTCTTGCTCATGCGATGTTATAACAGATCCAATTTCTGGAAGTTCTGAAAATCCAGTGAGAACAAATGGAGCAGAAGGTAATACGGTGCGCAACTGTTTACCCATATCACTTACTAATGATCGGACTTTTATTTTTCCTGTAGAAGTATAGAGTTCATCGCCTACAGTAATAGTGCCATTTTTGATAATTACGCTTGAAGATACACCATGAGTGTCTTTGTTTGATTCAATAATATATGCTTCAACTTGAGATTTTGGATCATATTCAAGCTTTTGATCAGAAGCAATAAGAAGAAGTGCCTCTAATAGCTCTTTTACACCGTCGCCTTTTTCTGCTGATATCGGAAGTGCGATTACTTCTCCACCCATTTTTTCGGTAATGACTTCGTATTTAAGAAGATCTTTTATTACTTTTTCAGGTTTTGCATCTGGTAAATCTATCTTGTTGAGAGCAACAATATAAGGAATATTGGCACTTTTAATATGTGCTATAGACTCAATAGTTTGAGGTTTTATAGAATCTTTTGAATCTATTATGAGTATCGCAATATCTGCTATGGTAGCTCCACGTGATCTAAGCTTGGAAAATGCTTCGTGACCTGGTGTATCTATGAATGTAATTTTGTCCGTTTCATAACCTTTTATACCTGTTGCAATTTCATAGCCTCCAATACGCTGTGTTATGCCACCGTGTTCCCGTGCAGCAATACGGCTGTTTCGAATGGTATCAAGGAGAGTTGTTTTCCCATGGTCAACATGGCCTAAGATAGTAACTATTGGTGGACGTATCATGCGTAAAAATATTCAAATTATAGTAACGAAGCTCTGTCAGATTATTCCTCTTTTGCTTCAGAAGGTTTTTCTTTTGGTTCTTCTGCAGATACTTCTGTTGGTTCTTCGATGGATTTTACTGATTCTTTTTCTTTAATTTGATGTATGTCAATTTCATATTCAGTAAGACTTGCGGCAAGATTTACATTAGCCCCATTTTTACCAATTGCAAGTGGTGCTTGTGATTCGTTTACCGTGACTTTTGCTCGTTTTGCTTTTTCATCCAACTCTACAGAAACTACTTCAGCGGGAGATAATGCACTCACAATAAACGTTTTGGAATCTTCATTCCACTGAATAATGTCTATCTTCTCTTTACCATTGAGCTCATCAGTAACGGTTTGTACTCGTATCCCCTTTTGGCCGACACAAGCGCCAACAGGATCAACACCACTCTGAATACTAAATACCGCTATCTTTGCCCGCTCACCTGGCTCGCGTGCTACTCGTTTTATTTCTACGGTTCCATTGGCTATCTCTGGTACTTCACGCTTGAAAAGCTCTACAATAAGCTTTTCATCGGCTCGGGAAACAATAATGCGTGAATATCCAGCTGGATTCGTAGAAATTTCTTTCAACAAGAACATATAGCGTTCATTTACTGCTAGTTGCTCATTTCGCATTTGTTCATCTCGAGGAAGAACTGCTTCTGTTTTTCCAATATCTACATATACGTTATTTGCATCTTGACGTATAACGCGGCCCCGTACAAGAGATCCAACTTGATCTTGGTAATGAGATATTACGGTTTTCTTTTCTACTTCACGGATCTTTTGGATAATGACTTGTCGTGCAGTTTGTGCTGCTATACGGCCAAATCCAGGAGGAGTAATATCTATATTATTTTCAATAATATGAGTTTCCCCGGTATTCGTATCAATTTTTATTGTAATATCTCGCTCTTCGTCAATAACAGATTGTCCATGTTCTTTAAAATATGCTGCAAGAATGGCACCTTCCATAGAGTTTATGACGTCATCAACACTAATACCGCGCTCAGTTGCGACTTGATTAAGAGCTAGCGTAAATTCACTTTTTACTATTACCATACAGCTAATTCTAGCACAAAAAGCCCAAATTACAATGAACAGCTTCTTCTGTTCTTGTATAATAAACCATGGCGTTTTTTATATGTTCAAATTGCGGTGAAGGTTCGGCATCTTGGATGGGGAGGTGTCCCAATTGTAGTGAATGGAATACGCTTGTTCAAAAACGTGAGTCAAAAACTACAAAATCAAAAAAAACTGAAGTATTTGAATCTAAAGCCTTCAAAACAATTGTTGCACTCGATACAAATCGTAATAAAACAGATGTATATGAGCTCGACCGCGTGCTCGGAGGAGGTGTGGTGAAAGGCGAAGTAATCCTTTTAACCGGTGAGCCAGGCGTGGGAAAATCTACGTTGCTTCTTCAAACGTTGCATAAACTTACTACCTTGTATATTTCTGGTGAAGAGTCACCCGAACAAATTAAAGATCGGGCAGACCGATTGGCGATTCCGCTTACTACTTTGTCTTTTTCAGACTCACTCCAAGTTGAAGCCATAGATGCGGGAGTTCGTGACATGAAAACCTTTCCAGACATAATAGTTATTGATTCAATTCAAACGATCTATTCTAAAGATGTTCCCACTGCTCCCGGCAGCATAACTCAATTGAGGGAAGCAACAGCCAGACTCATACGACTCAGTAAGGAAACCGGCGTTCCCATGATCATTGTGGGTCACGTAACCAAAGACGGCGACATCGCAGGGCCCAAATCACTTGAGCATATGGTTGATGCGGTGCTTCATTTTGAAGGGGAAAAAGTTTCAAATTATCGCATATTGCGAGCGCAGAAAAACAGATTTGGCTCGACAGACGAGATTGGAATTTTTGAAATGACTCCAAAAGGATTGAAAGAAGTAGATAATCCAACCGTATTTTTAGACAAACAAGAAGTTGACGTTCCAGGAAAGTCGATTGCGGGAGTTATGGAGGGGCAGCGTCCGTTATTTTTTGAGATTCAAGCACTTGCCACTCGATCGTTTTTGGCTGTTCCACGACGCGTTGTGAAGGGATTGGATTATAATAAAATACTTCTCCTTATTGCAGTAATACAAAAGCATCTTAATATTGATCTGAATACATATGATTTATATTTAAACGTGATCGGTGGGGTTCAAGTTAAATCTCCAGCTGCTGATTTAGCAGTAGTTGCTGCCATTTTATCAACAGTGAAAGATATTCCATTATCTGCAAGAACCATTTTCACTGGTGAGCTCGGGTTATTGGGGGAGATTCGTAAAGTATATGGCGAAGAAAGGATTGTCCAAGAAGCAAAAAGACTCAAATTCACCAAACAGTATTATTCTATGGAATGTAAGAGTGTGAAAGAATTGTACAAAAAAATCAGCAATTAATGTGCCTACTCCAACACAAATAGTTCTTCAAGCTGAGAAATCCTTCCATTTGCACCTGTTACTTTTATGACCAACTTGTTCTTTCCTTTTGAAAGCGGAAATTCATAATCAAAAATGCCAGTATAACTGGGAAATAATTCTTCATTAAAAATAGTTATAGTAGATTCTCTGGTAGTTTGACCAGTTATATGAACGCGATCAACATTGCGAAATGTGCGCTTTTGCGGAGCAAGAATTGTTATTGATGGTGGCTGAAAATACATACGAATCTGATACCCAAAATAGCCAAAAAACAAAAGCATTACACATACAAGCACTCCATACATAATCTTCTTGGTTTCAGGCAAAATACTAAGCGATGGAAGCCTTCCTTTAAATGTGATACCTTCGGTCTTTTCAAAATCACGACGAAAATAAGCTAATGCGTTATGTGGGCTTACTCCAAGATACGATGCATAGGAACGAATGATCCCTGAGATGTATACTCGAGAGCTAAATATAGACCAATCATTTTTTTCAACAGCTTGCAGGTATCGCTTGCGAATACGCGTTTCTTTTTCTACGTTTTCAAGACTAATCTCTTTTTGGATTCGGGCTTTTTGGAGTAATTCTCCGACTGTTACCATGGCTATACCCTCCCTGTATACTCTCCCGTTTCTGGATTAATTGATATTGTTTCACCAACCTTAATAAAAAGAGGAACTAAAACTTTGGCACCGGTTTCTACAATTGCTTCTTTTTTGGCATTACTTACCGTATCACCTTTTGCCGCATCTTCTGCTTGAATTATCTTTAATTTTACGCTTGCTGGAGGTCTTATGCTGAGTGGTTTATCGTTGTAGATATAAACAAACATAGCTTCACCTTCTTTGAAAAAGGCAATGATGTCTCCGATAATATCAAGAGGTATCGATATCTGTTCGTATGTATGTTGATCCATAAAAAAAGCATGCTCTGCATCTTTGTATAAGTACTGCATTTCAATGCTGGAAACTTGTACTGTTTCTACATCTTCTTGTGATTTATAGGTATAATCCATAGCTTTCCCAGAGGAAACACTTCTCATTTTAGTGCGCATAAGCGCCGCCCCTTTTCCAGGAGAATAAAATTCAGTCTTTAGTAACTGCCAAATGTCATTTTGATAGAGGATAAATTCTCCTCTCTTCAAATTTCCTGCTGCTGTCATATTATGAAAATGTAATTAATGATAGATCTTGTATAGCTGGCACATCGGCAAATATCATACCTATGCGCTCCACCCCTATGGCAATGCCGGTAGAATCGGGCATTCCCGCTTCCATTGATTCAATGAATCCCCAATCTACGGGATGACCTATTTTACCAGAGGTTTTCCTTCCTTTGTCTTCAGCTTTAAATCGAGCTTTTTGTAATACTGGATCGGTAAGCTCTGTGTAACAGTTTCCTAGCTCTAATCCAGCAATATAAAACTCAAATCGCTCTGCTGTAACACCATCATTATTGGGTTTTGATAGTGCGGCAAATTGAACCGGATAATCATACAATAATGTTGGATATCCGTTCATACCCATATGTGGCTCTACTTCTTGAGTGTAGATCTGTGACCATAAATCTTCATAGGTAAATGATTCTGTTTTATACCCTTTGTCTTTTGCAATATTGATAAATGCCGATTCATCCAATAATATATTTGGCTTAATAGATGCATATGTTTCAAAAGCTTCAGCAACAGTAAAACGCTCCCATTTCGAAAGTGAGATTTGAGAACCTTGATAAGTTATTTGTGCGCCATCACCACTGGTAGCTCTTGCGATATGCTGAAGAAGTTTCAACACTTGATCTGCCATATACATATAATCCTCCCCTACCTTGTACCATTCAAGCATGGTAAATTCTGGTTGGTGTCTGGGTGAATGAGGTTCGCTATTTCTAAATGATTTACCAAGGTAATAACAATCTCCTATGCCCTGTGCAAGTAACCGTTTGATAAATAACTCAGGTGAAGGGGTAAGAAATAAATCTTGTTTTTTATCCATATACGTAAATTCAGTTTTGAAAATCTCTAAGTATGCTTCGGGAATAAGTGCCGGGGAAAGAACAGGTAAATCGAGCTCTAAATACCCATTTTCATTGAGATACGAGCGAATAGATTGAACAACTTTGAGATATGTTTTGTAGGATCCGCCTTTTGAATAGTTTGATTTTATAATCATGAGATTTCATTCTCTAATGCTTGTATGAGCTCTTTTGCTTTTGTAGAAAGTTTGGTGGGAATAATTACTTTAAACGTAATGTATTGATCTCCTTTGCCAGAAGAGTTGACATGGGGTACTCCTTTTCCTTGCAATCGTATCATGCTACCACTTTGTGTTCCGGGTTTAACTTTTACTTTTACTTCTTTGTCTACGGTTGGAATCTGAATAGTTGCCCCCAATATGGCTTGGGTGAGAGAAAGGTGCTGCTCATAAAATATATCTTGGCCTTTTCTGGTAAATTTTGAGTCGGGGGCGATACTGATGATGACATCAAATTCATTGAATCGAATTCTCATGTTGTCATCTACACCAGCGGGGACTTTTATTATTTTTTCCTTCCCATTTATAACTGTTTGCTTTTCAACTCCCCTCACTGCTTCTTGAAAGCTAATCTGCATTTGGTACACCGATCGGGGTTGCCGCGTTTGGCGTGAGCTACCATAAGGTGATTGACCACCAAAAAATTGTTCAAATATATCAAACGGATCCATTCCACCAAAATCAAAGTTCACACTTTGGCCCCCTACATTTGAATAATAGCCACCCTGACCACCGAATGGTCCTTGTTGGCCTGCTGCACTAGCACGAGCTCCACCATTTGAATAGGCTGAATGACCTATCTGATCGTAGGTGCTTTTCTTTTTTGGATCAGAAAGCGTTTCATATGCCTGATTAATCTCTTTAAACTTTTTCTCTGCTCCTGACTCCCTATTCTTGTCTGGATGCCACTTAAGCGCAAGCTTACGATAAGCCGACTTGAGTTCCTGCTTGGAGGCATTCTTGCTCACTCCAAGCACTTCATAATAATCCATAATTATTGAACAACCTCACCTTCTTCTACATCTTTTGGCTTTTCCTCTTTAACTTCTTCTTTACCTGCCTCCTGAGGAGGTTCTTGAGACTGTTGTTTATTCATTGCTTCGCCAATTTTCTGCAAGGTTTCGGTTACTTCTCCAATTTTTGTATCAAGTTCATCTGCAGTTACATCTTCGTTTTTAAGCATTTCCTTGAGGTTTGAAACGGCTTCTTCAACTTCTTTTTTCACATCTTCTGGTACTTTATCACCGGCATCTTTAAGCGCCTTTTCAGAAGTGTAAATTAAGTGTTCAGCTTTGTTTTTAGCTTCAATTACTTTCTTGAGCTTTTCATCTTCTTCAGCATGATCTTCTGCTTCAGTCTTCATTCGCTCTACTTCAGCGTCACTTAATCCGGTACCACCTTGAATGGTGATACTTTGCGATGTACCCGATGCTTTGTCTTTAGCCGTTACCGTAAGGATCCCGTTGGCATCGAGGTCAAAGGTAACTTCGATCTGAGGAACACCTCGTGGGGCAGGCGGAATGCCACTAAGGTTAAAGGTTCCGAGTGACTTATTGTCTTTGGACATAGGTCGTTCTCCTTGAAGAACATGGATTTGGACCTGAGTTTGACTATCTTGTGCAGTGGAGAATGTTTCAGATTTTGAAGCGGGAACGGTAGTATTACGCTCAATAAGTGGGGTTGTAACACCGCCGAGAGTTTCTACACCAAGGGTAAGCGGAGTTACATCCAAGAGCACTACATCTTTGGCCTCACCCGATAGAATTCCTGCTTGAATAGCTGCTCCAATAGCAACTACTTCATCTGGGTTAACAGACTTATTGGGTTCTTTTCCAAAGAATTTCTTAACCTCTTCTACGATCTTTGGCATACGGGTCATACCACCAACCAAAATTACTTCATCAATTTCTTTTGGCTCTATCTTTGCGTCTTTTAGAGCTGCACGAACGGGAGCAAATGATTTTTGAATAAGCTCGTCCACCAATGCTTCAAGCTTTGCTCGGGTTATTTTGACTACTAAATGGAGTGGTTGATCTTCTCGAACGGTAATGTAGGGAAGATTGATCTCTGACTCTTGAGAGGATGACAATTCAATTTTCGCTTTTTCTGCAGCTTCCTTGAGGCGTTGCAGAGCTTTTATATCTTTGCGAAGATCGATGTTGTTTTCTTTCTTAAATTCATCGGCAAGATGATTTATGAGTATTTGATCAAAATCATCTCCTCCTAGGTGGGTGTCACCATTGGTTGATTTGACTTCAAATACACCCTCACCAAGCTCTAATACAGTTATATCAAACGTACCGCCTCCCATATCGTATATCGCAATAGTATGCGCATGAGATGTGTCGAGTCCATAGGCAAGTGCTGCAGCAGTTGGTTCGTTTATGATGCGTTCAATTTGCAGCCCTGCGATTTCCCCTGCTTGCTTCGTAGCTTGACGCTGGGCATCATTAAAATACGCAGGAACGGTAATTACTGCTTTATCTACCTTTTCACCCAAATATGCTTCTGCGTCTTCTTTTAATTTGGTTAAAATCATGGCAGAAATTTCTTCAGGAGTGTAGGTCTTACCTTCAACTTCAACTACCGCTCGACCTTCTTTCCCAGCTTTAATTTTGTAGGGAAGGTATTTTTCTTCATTTTTAACTTCTGGATCTGAAGCTCTTCGTCCCATAAGACGTTTTATAGAATATATAGTTCTTTCTGGATTAAGCACCAATTGGCGTTTAGCAACGTCTCCTACTATTCGTTTCGTTGGATCTACCACGCTAGGAATGACATTGCGCCCTTCTTTGGAATGAATAATTTTTGCCTTACCACCTTCCATAACTGCTATTGCAGAGTTAGTTGTACCAAGATCGATACCGATTGTTTTTGACATATTGTTATAAGTTAAAAGGTTAATAATTAATAAATTTACTTTGATTTACTCACCACTACTTTACCGTGTCTTAATAACTGACCATTTAGTTGATATGCTTTTTGAACTACTTTAATGATTTTATTGTCCTCTTTTCCAACTACTGCCTCCACCGCTTCAGCGCGTTCTGGATCAAATTCTTGACCTTCAAGTGATATTTCACTGACTCCAAGATTATTAAGAGCCTGCATAAATGAGGTGCTTACCATAGCTAACCCAGGATCGCTTGTGAAGATAGATGCTTGATCCATATTGTCTAGTACTGGCAAAAGCTCCATAATAACATTCTTTTTTACGGTATCATGCATACGTTGACGTTCATTATTCATGCGATGCTCTAGATTCTTGTAATCTGCCAAAGCGCGCAAATATGCTTGCTTATATTCATCTTCTTTACATTCGTGTTTGATGATTTCTGGCTGCTCAGGCATAATGTCATTTTCGGTCTTTATTGTTGGTTTTTTCATATTATGGTGATGGTGACTCTTCTTTCATCATATCTTCTAAAAGATGAGAGAAGAATCGTAATTGTGGAACTATAGTATCATAATGTATATATTTTGGCCCCAAAACCCCTATTATGCCTCGTGATTTTTTACCTTCAAAATCAGCAAAAATACTTGAACAGGTCTCAAATACCGGATCACGGAAATCTTCTTGACCAAGGATGTAAAAGAGGTCTTCGTCAGCTACATGAGCTAAACGCAATATTTCTTCCCAAAAGTTTGCTTCGTCTAAACGTTTAAAGAGCATTTGTGAAAGCGATACATTGAGAAAATCTTCAACAGAAAGCAAATTACCGATTCCTGCATAATACAGTTCACCCGCATTGGTAGCAATGAGCGACATGAGCCCGGTCTTTTGGGCAAGAACTCGTGCAGCTTGAGAAAACATCCGGTTTCGCTTGTCACGGTCATCCCAAATACTATGTTTATATGCAACTTCGTCTACCGTAGACAATTCTTTCTCATGCATCACATTCTTTATGTAATACCTATACCCTTTTGGAGACGGCACACGACCAGATGATACATGGGTTTTTTGTAAAAAACCTTTCTTGGCAAGCTCTACCATCTCGTTGCGAATGGTGGCAGGTGAAACGCCCAGTTTGTATTTTTTTTCAATTATTTCAGACCCAACCGCCTGACCTGTTTCGGTGTGCTCTTGTATAATTGAGGTTAAAATATCTATTTGTCTTTGAGTTAATTCATCCATATTAGCAATAATATAACAGCTCTGCTAATTCATGTCAAGAGGGAGATGGTATATAATAAACACATGATCAAACTCCCCCCATATATCACAAGCTTCATGAAAATCTTTCAAGACGCGGGATTTCGCATATATGTGGTTGGTGGAACGGTGCGTGGACTCCTTATGAAGCATGACGTCTCTGATTGGGATTTTACTACTTCAGCAACGCCAGAAGAGATCATAAAGCTCTTCCCCCATAGTTTTTATAATAACTCCTTTGGAACGGTGGGAATACCTATAAAAGAAGATGGTGCAGAGTTGGTATTGGAGGTTACGACTCATCGAAAAGAGGGGGATTATTCAAATGCCAGGCATCCAGATAAGGTGGAATGGGCGGAAAAAGTAGAGGATGATTTGGCACGAAGAGATTTCACGATCAATGCTATTGCCCTTCGACAAGCTCAGGGTAAACTTGATATTACTGACCCTTATGGCGGTCAAGAAGATATTGAAAAGAAAGTAATTCGAGCAGTTGGAGATGCAAATATTCGATTTCAAGAAGATGCGTTAAGGTTAATGAGAGCGATTCGGCAAGCTACTCAGTTGGGATTTACTATTGAGAGTGAAACGATGGCTTCACTGCAAACTCATGCGAAACTCATAGTGGGGATTTCTGGCGAACGTATTCAAGCTGAGCTCTTTAAGCTTATTACATCAAATAATGCAGCAGATGGAATTTTACTCATGAAAGAGGCGGGACTATTACAATACGTATTACCAGAAGTTGAACATTGCTTTGGAGTAGAACAAAAAAGCCCGGAGCGACACCATATTTATGATGTGGGAACCCACTTGGTGGAATCACTTCGTCATTGCCCTAGTGCTGATGTCATAACCCGATTGGCAACTCTCATTCATGATACGGGGAAAAAGGAAACACAAAAAATAGATCCAGAAACAAAAATTATTACCTTTTATAACCATGAAGTGGTTGGTGAACAACAGGCAAAAGAAATTGCCACTCGGCTGCGACTTTCTAAAAAAGATACCCAAAAGCTTGTAATACTAGTGCGACATCATCAATTTACGGTTTCTGAAGAACAAAGTGATAAAGCGTTAAGAAGATTTATTCGGCAGATAGGAGTGGAAAATATAGATGATATGTTGGCACTTCGCACAGGTGATCGGTTAGGATCTGGTGCCAAGGAAACTTCCTGGAGAACTGAACTTTTCAAAAAGAGACTCATTGAAGTTCAGAATGTTCCCTTCTCCGTTCATGATTTGAAAATCACTGGAAATGATGTGATGGAATATTTGAATATAAAACCAGGCCCACAAATAGGAAAAATAATGAATGCGCTATTTGAGATGGTAGATGATGGTAAAGTGAAAAACGAGAAAGATGCGCTTCTTGAAAAACTTCGTGAGATTAAGGAATCAATTGAGTAACCTGCTGCTCTGCTTCTATGCTTGTCTCAGGCCCATGACCCGGATATACGATAGTCTGTGGAGGTAATAAGAGGAGAGATGCCAGTGATGTTTTTAAATCTTCTTTACTGCTGTATGAAAAATCATATCTTCCGACCCCCGCGTTAAATAAGGTATCTCCTGAGAAAAGGATATTACTGTCTTTCAAATATAATGATACTGATCCCGGCGTATGCCCAGGAGTGGACAAAATCTGAAATTTGAACGTCGAAATACTCCATGTGCCGGTGTTCAAGTCTTTGGTCTTTGTAATCGGAATGACTACGGGATCAAATCCTAAAAAATGATTGGCAGTTTCTATTACTCGTTTGAGCAGAAATTTATCTTTGGGATAGATATAGAATGGAATGGTGGGATATGATAATTGAATCTCCCCCACCGCCATAATATGATCAAAGTGCCCGTGGGTGGCAACGATGCCGATGAGTTTTAAGTGTTGGATGGCAATTTTCTCCAAAAGAAAATCTGCACTGTCTCCGGGATCGATGAGTAAGGCGTTCCCATCTTGTTCCAGAAGGTAGCAATTTGCCTGCATCTGCCCGAGTGGGTATGTGTGGATGTTCATATTACTTCCTCATCTTCTCAAACCAGACTGCCACGGGAGTGGCAATAAACGGAGATGAATAGGTGCCCGTTATGGTACCAACAAGGAGCGTAAGTGCAAAGAAGCGTATGGTAGTGCCGCCCAAAAGAACGAGCGCGAGGAGCATAAATATGATCGTAACTGAATTATTGAGAGAACGCACCATGGTTTCGGTTAGAGATCTGTTTGCATATTCTGCTATGTTTCCTTTTCCGTATCGTTTGCGATAATCTCGAATCTGGTCAAAAACTACAATTGTGTCATGTACTGAAAAAGACATGGTGGTAAGAAGTGCTGTCACAAATAAGGTATCAAGCTGCGCACCAAGAAAATGTGAAAACAATGCATAGATACCAACCACAACCAATGCATCATGTACCAAGGCGACAATAGCAGCCATAGCAAAATTCAAGTTTCTAAATGCGTATGTTATATAGAGGAGTATGCCGATAATGGCAATTATTGAAGCAATTCCGGTTTTGCGTAAGGTTTCTGCACCAATAACAGGACCTACGGTTTCTGATCGTATGATCGTAATTTCAGATGCATATTGATCAGATAATTTCTGACGAAGCGCTTGCTCTTGTTGTTCATTTATAGCGGCAAGTCGCATAGAAACTTCGTTTTGCTCTACATCAATAGCTACAATTTCATAGTCAAGTTGAGCTACCACCTCGCGCACACCAGGCTCATCTATAGTGGTACTAAATGAATAGTGCACATTGGTTCCACCCACAAAATCAATTGAGTAGGTAAATCCCCACTTGATCATAGCATACAATCCAAATCCGATGACAAGCACTGAAATAGTAGCGTACAGCTTCCAATATTTGAGAAAGTTAATCATAATTATTGTTTATAAAATACCTTAATAAGCCATTTGGTTATAACCACCCCAGTAAATAAACTGGTTGCCACACCGATCCCCAGGGTTAGAGCAAATCCACGAACTAATCCAAATTGCGGCAGGAATTCCCAGTTAAGAGGATTAAATAATATAAATGCAACCAGAAGTGTGGTAAGGTTCGCATCTTTTATAGCATCAATTGCACGTCCAAATCCCAAACGGATAGATACTTCAAGTGATTTACCTTTGCGTTGCTCTTCTTTGATACGTTCAAAAATAAGTATATTTGAATCTACTGCCATACCAATAGATAAAATAAATCCTGCAACCCCAGGAAGCGTGAGGACAATGGGAATAGCTCTAAATATGGCAAAATTGATAAGTCCATATGCAATAAGCGCTCCTGAAGCTATGAGTCCTAATCTTCCGTAGTATCCTATCATAAAGATTATTACCATACCAAGCCCAATCACCCCACCAACCAAACTTTTTTTCACTTCTTCAGCTCCAAGGGATGGGCCTATGCTTCGCTGCTCGACCAACTCGATGGGAACCGGAAGTGCTCCAGAATTGATGGCGATTGCAAGTTGTTTAGCACCTTCAGTGGTAAAACTCCCCGATATAACTGCATTGCCACCAATAATCTCTTGCTGAACGGTAGGTGCTGATATGAGGAATTCATCCAGAAAAATACCAACCGGTTTACCCACATTGCGCTTAGTAATTTCTGCAAACATCTTGGCTCCAACCGGAGTAAATTCAAGGGCAACCTGGGGGGTACCGTCATTGGTATTAAAGTCTACCCGTGCCCGTTCAACATCTTTACCGGTCAGACCTGTTTCTTTGGTGAGCCTGCTAAAAACTGCACTGGGAGATGATTCATTTGGTACCTCGTCAGATTCTTCTTGAAAATGCAGTTGAGCTGTCTGTCCGATAAGTTGCGATGCTTGTGCTACATCATACACACCAGGAAGATCGACTGATATGCGGTGTACGTTGCCGGATTTAATGGTTCGAACTTCTGGTTCAGATATGCCAAATAAGTTGACGCGCTGCTCTATGATATCTCGCGTAGATTGCAGGGCGTCTTCTAGATCAGACTCGTCAATTTGCGATGTGTCCGTTTGAAACACTAAGTGACTACCACCACTCAGATCCAAACCAAGTCGAGTATTGAAATTTTTTACTACTTGATTGTCACCAATAGTGAAATGTAATTCCAAGACGGGAATTTCAGTCTTAATGCGCTTACCAAATAACCCCACATTGATGGGAATAGCGCGTGGCAGGTCAATCCACAGTATCGTGAGTGCAATAAAGGTTATAAAGGCGTAACGAAAGATTTTCATTTGATAAGTTCTGCTTCCTGACCAACTAACATGACTTTAGGATATTTTAAAAACTTCCAAATAAAGGGGTCATTATTTTTTTTGCGAAATGAAAGTTCGTCTTCAGTCATGACGGTGAAATTTATATCCCATCCAAATTCTCGACGAGCTGCAGTCATGATGGCTTCAACTTCTGGGATAACTATGACACCTACAAACAGGATGTAGATTTCATCTTCTTTAATAGAAATCTTTTTTGAAAACTTCATAGATATTGCCACAAATTTTACCTTTCCAAGCCTGCTTTGATTATCTATAATAAGCTGTCCAAGCTTTGTGTCTTTAGTGTGAATACGGAGCAACTCATCAAAGAGTGCATAGTTTTTATTGAGTGAATAGAATACTTTATTGGTTCGGCGCTCGCGGAGGAGAATTTTTGCATTAAACAATATATCGAGTTCGCGCTTTACTGCATTTACTTCTTCATCGGTTTTTCGTACAATTTCACGGAGATAATACACACCATCGATTTGATGATAAAAAAGGGAGAGAATTTTGCGGCGAACTTTGGATGGAATAAGTTTGTCAAGCATGGTTAATAGGTTACTTCATTGCCCGTAGGCAAGACAGATATCCATATCTTACCACCGACAAGCGATATTTCTTCATCGTCTTCATCGTAGAAGCGCATCATTGATTCTTCATCTTCCTTTTCATACGATCCTTTTATTGCTTTTCCATTAAAAAAGATCAATGCGTCGTCTGAGCCAATAACATCATAGAGAAGATGTTGACCACCTTCATATCCATCATCTGCAACACTTTCATCTGCGAATACCACAATCACATTTTTGATACGAAGTTGCTTTTCGGTATTCTTATCTATATGTGGTTCTCCTCCATTTATACGAACATAAGTATTAGTAAGAGGATCGTAGGTCCATTCTACGGTGTAATCTGATCCTAATGCATCATCCCAGAATCCATATGAAATCGATTTTGTATTGCCACGATCTTCTTCTTTAGCGTCTTTTTGGAATTCCCATCCTTTCCAATCTTCATCCCAAGAAACATCATCTTCGTCTACATGAGTAAGATCACGTTTTTTGCCTGCGAAATCCCAGAGTTTTTGAGTGTTAGTATAAACAGTATGTTCAGTGTCGCGCCCAGGAAGTCGGTCATAATCGCGCCAATAATTGGGAAATGGTACGGCAAATTGGTCTAAATCATTATAACCATACCAGTCGATATCTTTGATTTCTCCCAGGGCATCGGCTGGTCCTGGGGTGTTTGCTCCTCCAACATGACCATAGAGTGGATTATTTCCAAATCCTTGCAAAAGTTCAACAAAATAGATGCGAGCTGAACGAACTGATCCTACAATCTTTGGCTCTTCACAGTAATACATGGCAAGAAAGCGGGTAATACCACCTTCTGCTACAATTTCATGGATTATGTCAGCACTCGATACCCCAGATTGTGGTCGGGCTTCAATATTATTTTGTACCATAATGCCCAGTGGTCTTCGTGTTTCCCATTTGGCTTTTGCCTCTTTAGAATATAACTCACCGTTTAAAGGACACGCTTCTGTTTTGGGAGCAGCATTTTCTACTTCCTCTTCGCCTTCATAGGTGGGTTTTTGGGTGCCTGCACGGGTTGACTGAGCGCTAAAAAAAGCGTAAGATCCGAGAGCAGAGAGAAGATATACGACCACTCCAACAATAATGATTATGTTTTTATTCATGTATGCTGATCATTGTAACCTCTTGCATATACCGTGTCAATATGATTAAATGTCTGCATGCCCGCAAAAACTACCAATTCCTTACCTCAATCTGAATCTGACAGAATGTTCTTTAAAAAAGATTTTAATCGGAGCATAATTCTAACTGTCATTATTCTCGTAAGTATAGTAAGCTTATATGAATTGCAGTCACAGGGGTTCATAACCATTGCAGATCTTATTACCATTTCAACACAATAACTAGGAGGTGAATACAACGTGGAAGATATACAATTTTATGATGTAAAGAATCGAAAAAAGGTTTCGGTCCCAGCATCACAAGTAGAAAAAGTAACATTTGAACGAACTACCAAAAATGGTTCTGCCCAAATACGTTACGCAGTAAAAGCAGTAAAAGATGGTGTTAAGCTGATGAAATTCGTCAGTAAAGACATGTACCAAAGCTTGAGCTAAAAAAATGAATAGTATTCATACAAATATGAGTCAGTTATCTGGCTTATATTTGTTGTGTAATAGTAGTAGTTGAATAGTCAGAGAGCAATCGAGTAACAATTTCTATCCGCCCCCCCATTTGTTCTAGTTGCTTCTTTTTGTTTTCCGCTTGTCCATCTCCTTCAGTAATAGCAATGACGTGTGGTTTTATAGTTGCTACCATCTGAGTGTATTCAGAATCACTGGTAAAATAGGGAAGAAGTAAAACAGCGTCTACGCTTCGAAGCTCTATTAATATTTCGGCTCGCTGCTCTTGGGTATGTATGGGTTTTCGATGTTTGTGGTTCACGATATACTCATCAGATTCAAGGGCTACTAAGAGAAATGTATCCGGACGTTTTGCGTTTTTTAAGAATGTGATGTGGCCATAATGTAATAAGTCAAAACACCCACCCACTAGCACAAGTTCATTTTGATCCCTGTCAGACAAGTGGGTATTTATATCGGCATATTTCCATATTCGATTTTTCATAATACAATTATATCAATGAACAAGAAAAACATACTCACTGCAGAGTTTGACTCCTCACGACAAAAAGTTCTTATCGTACGATCACACCCAACTCACTTTTTACAACTTCTCAAAAGCAAACTGGTAGATTGTACCGTGCATCAGCGAGAAACATATGATGGTGAAGATGATTGTGAAACGTATGATGTTATCTTTTTTATCGAATATACGAGCATTATCCTTTCTGAATTTACACAATATCCTCATAAAAAATTCATCTTCATCAGTTCGCATAATTATGATGAAGTTCAATCACTGAGCTCCTATGCATATGATCACAAGCTCCTTCAAGTAAAGATAATCTATTTACAAACAGATCCAGAATATTACGAAAAAGATATTACGACCCTCTTGTGGTTTTCATTTTCGCCAACTGAAGACATCTACCTTCATATATATCATACGCAAAAATCACGTTCTCAAAAGCCTCTGAAAAAAATGCAAAACAAAAAGAAATTTAAACTTACCATGAAATCAGTTATTTTCACGGGTTTGTTGTTCTTCATTACAGCTCACCTTCTTTTTGTGCCACCGCTTATTATGGCTTCTTATTGGCATTTCCGAGCATTTGTAACGATGAAAACTGCTCCACAAACGAGCGCCCGATATGTATCTCAGGCGACATCTGCCTTAGATTTGACGCAAAGTCTCTATATATTTTCCCAACCGGTATTTCACTTTCTCTCTATAGCCTTACCGATCGAAGACATCATCGTATTAAATAAATCGACTAATACGCTTCTGAAAGGGGCTGCGCGTTTGCAGAAGCATGGGTCATTGATCTACCAAGGAGTGTTTGATAGGAACAAAACTGATCAACAGGTACAGGAACTCAAGAAGTCTATATTGACAATGCAATCAGATGTGTCAGTTTTAACCGAGAACCTAGAGCTTATTCACCTTAAATTGCCGGATTGGAATGACCAGCTTGTGCAAGCGAAGGTAGATATAGTAACCTATCTCGATGCGCTTACTCTTGTTGAAACGCTCACGCCACATTTAGATATTCTCTTGGCAGAAGGTGGAGAGAAACAGTACCTCTTGCTCTTTGCCAATAATATGGAACTACGCCCTGGAGGTGGATTTATCGGATCGTTTGCCACGGTTAAGGTTCATAACTATACGATTGAAGCAATTGAAGTGTTTGATGTATATGATGCCGATGGTCAATTGAAAGAACCTACTGAACCACCCGCTCCCATTGGAGAGATATTGAATCAACCGTATTGGTTTGTGCGAGATTCTGCCTTTACGGGAGATTTTGTTTACAATTTCAAAGAAGCAGAATTACTTCTCGATGAAGAAATACAAACCGGTTCATTTGATGGTGGATTACTTATTACTACAACTGCAGTTCAAGAGCTTCTCTCTGCGGTAGATGCGCTCTACATTCCTGATTTTCAAGAAACTATCACCCATGAGAATTTTTATATAAAAGCACAATTATATGCTGAAAGTTCTTTCTTTCCTGGATCACGACAAAAAAAAAGCTTTCTTTCCAGTGTGATGGATCAGCTCCTTCTTGGATTACCAGATGTTTCTATGGTTGAATTGGTACGAGGAATTGAGCACGGTCTCAATACTAAGCAATTGGTAATTTATAGCAAAAATCCCACCCTACAACAGGTATTTGAACAACACTATTGGGCTGGACGAACGCTTAAACCTCACTGCACTATTCCCGAAGCGCTTCATTGTATTCCCGACTATATCATGCCGCTTGATGCAAATTTGGGAGTAAATAAAGCAAATTTCTTTGTATCCCGACCAATGAGCTTGAATGTGTCTATCGATGAATCGGGAACCATAACCAACACTGCTACATTAACCTATACCAACGACTCGCTTCAAGATGTATTTCCAGGTGGTCCGTATAAAAACTATTTCCAACTCATGATTCCACCCAATGCGCAGATAAAAAAGATAACGATTGACGAGGTTCCCGTGGAAGATTTTGATGAAACAAATCTTGAATATAAAATAGTTGGTTTTTTGGTTGAAATACCTGTCCAAACAACCAAAGTAGTTACCGTAACGTATGTGCTTCCAACAACGATTGTACGCGGAGATGGAGTGTATCAACTCATATTTCAAAAACAGATAGGATCAGAAAATGCCAATCTCACTTTTACTTTTGACCACCCCGACAATGTTTCTATTACCCGTCATAATCTTTCTCCCCTTGCTAAGGGTGCAGACATCCTCTATAATACCTCAATCTCATCAGGCAAGATATTTTTGATTGAATTTTCTAAAAAATAGCATGAACCAAAAAGAAAAACCAGAACAGCTTAAACTAAATGTACAACTCCGAACTGTGATGGGAAAAGCAAATAAATCACATCGAAAAGAAGGATTTCTACCAGGAAATATATTTGGAAAGGATTTTACTTCCACTGCGGTTTCTGTGAATATGAAAGACTTTACAACTACTTTTAAAAAGGCAGGAGAAACGTCTGTTGTATATTTGCAGCTTGATGGAAAAGAGATTCCGACCCTTATTGGCGATTTATATTATCATCCGGTTACCGAAACCATTCTTCATGCTGATTTCCGAAAAGTAAATTTGAAACAGAAAGTCGAAGCGCAGGTCCCGTTTGTTTTCATTGGCGAATCTGAAGCAGTTGAAAAGAAAAATGGAGTCCTCCTTACTCAAGCCGAGCATATGACCGTAAGCGCACTTCCTGCTGATATACCTCATAGTATAGAAATTAACCTTGAAAAACTAGCAGAAATTGGCGATTCCATACGCATATCTGATCTTGCAACGTCAAGTAGTTATGAAATTATGGATGATCCAGAAAAGACTATTGTGTCTGTGACCGAACATAAAGAAGAAGAAATTGAACCAGAAACTACTTCCGAGGCACCAGAAATCATAGGTGAGGGTGAAGTAGCTGAAGAAGGATCCGAAACAGAAGATACAAAACCTTCAGAAAAAGAGAAAGAAGAGAAAAATAAAGAATAATATAGGTATACTACTTGTTATATGAAAGATTTATTTGTAAAAGACACTCCTTCACATGTTGGTAATAAAATTGAGTTATTGGGTTGGGTTGAAACCAAACGCGATCATAAAAAGATAATCTTCCTCGATATACGAGACCGAACCGGCATAGTACAGATAGTGGGAGACACCAGATTAGCAGATGTATCTACCGAAGATGTCGTAAAAATTACGGGAATGGTAAAGAAACGACCCGAACGACTTATCAATCCAAAGATGGTAACCGGTGAAATTGAGATTGAGATGACCGATGTAGAAATAATCAGCAAGGCAACTCCTCTTCCTATTCCCATAGATACTGATGGATATGAAATCGATGAAGAAGTACGACTAAAATATAGATATTTAGATATTAGAAGAGCACGTATGACTCGCAATCTTATCCTGCGATCTCAAGTAACCATGTTCATACGTAATTTTTTGAGTAAGAGATCGTTTATTGAAGTAGAAACACCCATATTAACAAAGACCACTCCAGAAGGAGCACGAGACTTTTTAGTGCCATCTCGACTTAAAAAAGGCCAGTTTTATGCGCTTCCTCAATCACCACAGCAATACAAACAACTCTTGATGGTGGCTGGGATAGAACGATACTTTCAGATTACCCGATGCTTCCGTGACGAAGACCCACGTAAAGATCGCGCCTATGGAGAATTTACCCAACTTGACCTTGAAATGTCTTTTGTCACTCAAGAAGATATCATTTCTTTAACAGAAGAATTGTTTAGTTCAATGGTTAAAGAACTGTTTCCAGAAAAAACAATATCTAAAACTCCATGGCCTCGACTGAGTCATGCAGAAGTGATGAAAAAATATGGCACCGACAAACCAGATTTACGTATCAATAAAAATGACCCTAACGAATTGGCTTTTTCATGGACTATAGACTTTCCGTTATTTACCAAGCAATCAACTGATGATTTTTACCATGGTTCCGGCAAGGCAACATTCGCTCCTTCTCACCACATGTTTACTGCTCCTCATCCTGATGATGTAGATCTCCTAAATACTGACCCTATGAACGTTCGAGGTCAGCAGCACGACTTAATACTAAATGGATTTGAAGTTGGTGGAGGAAGTATCCGAATTCATGATTCAGCCATACAGACCAAAATTTTTGAACTTATTGGATTTTCCAAAGAGCAGCAAACGCAATTTTCCCACATGTTGGAAGCATTTAGTTATGGCGTTCCGCCTCATGGCGGAATAGCCCCCGGCATTGACCGGCTCCTTATGGCGTTATTGGGTGAACCGTCGGTGCGCGAAGTCATTGCATTCCCTGCTTCATCAGGAGGAAAAATTGCGGTTATGGATGCTCCATCAAAAGCCGCAGATGAACAACTTGAAGAACTTGGAATACAGACATCAAACGTTGACAATTAATTACGTACATCATGCCAATTCGCTTTTATTTCTTGTTTCTAGCAACCACCCTTCTGCTGCTTTTTTACCCAGGCGAACACCCGTTTCTACAAATTATTGCTTACAACCGCGATCTTTTTATACAAGAAGAACTTAACCACACCTATGAGCTCCATCCGATTCCGGTGATCGATGAAAAGACAACCCCTTATATTACGGCTGGTGGAGTCTATGTTGTTGAACTGGCATCATTCACTCCTTTGTATCAAAAGAACGAACATATTCACTTTTTTCCTGCATCAACCACAAAAATCATTACCGCTCTTGTTGCATCCGAATTGTATCGACCCGATGAGGTAATTACAGTCGAAACTGTAACTTCTGAAGGTCAAGTAATGGGATTACAGCCAGGTGAACGAATAACAGCAGAAAACCTTTTATATGGTGCTCTTGTACACTCAGGTAATGATGCTGCCTTTGTACTAGCAGATCATTTTGGTTATAACTCGTTTGTTGAGCGTATGAATACCAAAGCACAAGAACTGGGTATGGCAGACAGTAGCTTTACAAATCCCGCAGGGTTTGATGATGTTGGTCAACTTACCTCTCCCTATGATTTAGCTCTTGCTGGACGGGCGCTGATTCAAAACCCCTACCTCAAAAAAATGGTCGGGACAAAAGAAATTGTCATATCTGATGTAGATTATTCTACTTTCTACCGACTATCTAATGTGAATAAACTCCTGGGTGAAATTCAAGGATTAGGTGGGTTAAAAACAGGTAAAACCGAACAAGCTGGTGAGAATTTAGTGAGCTTTTATAAACACGATGGACACGACTATATTATTGTTGTTATGAGAAGTGAAGATCGGTTTAGTGATACTACTGCACTCGTTGATTGGATTATATCATCGGTACAATACATAATCCCTGAAATACAATCTACTCAATAACGTATTCCTTAGTAACAGCGGTAACATATGCGACAAATTCATGCTCCCCCAAGAATACATATACCGGCTGAATATATTCTTGATACACGTCAGGATCATAATATCCCATAAAGACTTTTTTGATTATTACTTCCCCCTCTGGAGCAGGAGCTGAAACTACATACCCCTTCCCCGCTTGAAGCTCTTCAAGGGCTTGTTGTGGGGTTTTAAGTGGGTACATTCCTACTTGATCTACTGATCGATCAAAGTAAGCAATGGTAGATTGAATAATGTTAAGCTCTCCATCGTTTAAAAGCACCATAACAAAATGGGGGCTGTTATAGTAAGTTGATGTAACTACCGGATACCCATTCAGATCAGGAAGATAATAATCGACTTCAGCGATATTTGCCCCACGAATGCTGTCTACAGTAATAATTTCTTTTGTTTTAGGATTAAAAGCAAGGTAAATCACATTAGTATCTCCTGCAGAAAAATCAGAAGGATATCTATTTATAGAATTCAGGAACGTGTTTGCCGCAGAGATTATACTTTGTTCGTTTAGTGATTCTGGAGCCGCGCTCAGGGCATCATTCTCTGTAAGTTTATAGTCAAATTCGAAATTAAAATTTCGTATATCTACACGCAGTGTTCGTATCCCATCTTCAAATACCGCAATCTTATCTTCTAAATTGTGCTGAGTGATGTTTGTGTCAAAACCCGTTGCTTTTGCCATAAGATAAATTTTTGAAAGAAAGCCAAATGATGCAGTTTTTTGTGGTACAAAATAAACTTGTGCTGCACTCGTTGCCTGTTCGGGGTTTGCCGTGCCATCAAATGTATCAAGGGTAAATTGATATGCCGATGGATCTCGCGCATTGGGAATAGTTGGTGCATTAATTCGATCAAATATGGGTGAAATGGGGAGTTGTGCAGTAACAGTAGTAGTTGACGATTGAGATTGAGTATTAAAGTATAAAATCAATAATTGAACGCCAAATCCAATGATGGCAATCACCAGAATGGTAATAATACTAACGGGAAGAAGCTTGCGTGAATAATAGGTAATTTCAGTAAGGGTCATGTATTTATGATAGCAGAAGAGCATAATCGCTGCTTCATGAGATATACTTAACCATGCGCATTTCATCAAAACTCTTTGACTATGCCATAGTATTTTTTGCACTTCTTATACTTTTTGTTGGGGTTTCTATCAATCTCAATCGCTTTTGGCAGTATGAACTGGGGTACTACGATTTTGGCATGTTTGATAGACCTATATGGCTCATCTCACAATTCCAACCACCCATTATTGACCACTTTATTGTTGGAGGAAAAATAAACTTAGCTGATCACTTTAATCCAATTATTTATTTGTTTGCTCCGTTATATTTTATATCAGATAGGAGTGAATTAATCCTTATCATGCCCACAATTGCAATAGTACTCAGTGGATTATTTTTGTATAAAATCGGAAAGCATGTATTGAAACATTCTTTTCTAGCTTTTTCGATAGCCTTTGCCTTCTTTATGTTTCTCGGTACTCAAAATGCCATTTATTCTGACTTCCACGAGGTAACTATTGCGTCGCTCACGATCACTCTTTCTTGCTGGGCAGTTATGATAAAAAAGTCAAAAAAACTCCTTCTCCTATTTCTCTTTCTAACGCTTGGGTTAAAAGAGGGATTATTTATTTTTGGTCTTTCGATGGGCGCTTTTGTATATGTATATAATCACTGGAAAAAGTTTGGAATGTATGTATTTTCTGGATCTTTGCTATGGGGATATGCTGTTGTAAAGTTCATTATTCCTGCAATAGCTGGAAGGGATTACACCTACCCCATTACTACATCTTTGAACCCATTTATTATTATTCCAAAACTGGTAACCCCCATTATCAAAATTAAAACGGTTGCAGTTTCTTTATTAAACTTTCTATTTCTACCGATTATTGCTTTACCCACGCTTCCCCATATAGTATTGCATTATAGTTCTCGATTTCTTACTGAAGGGTCAACACGATGGGATTTGGGACTTCATTACAATGCTGAAATCGCTCCGACTCTAGCGGTGAGTTCAATGTTGGGAATATTAATGATTCAAAAGAAATTCTCGTCTAA
>JAQBTX010000012.1 GCA_027624795.1 bacterium
TTGAATTATGCTCGGATTTTTATTATCATCCATATGTATACATGATAGCAGATTATCTTATAACCCATCCAATGCTGTCGCGTAGTTTGCTTGTGTTGGCAGCACTAAGCGCACTTACTTTTAGCTTGTGGATTGGCGTGCAATTATATATTGGTAACAATATATATCCCTATGTGTATATCGATGGTATCGACTTGGGTAACGTTTCTCCTGAAGATGCAAAACAAGCACTGGCGAAGCGTGATGATTATTATAGCCAGGCCGTTATTACGGTTATGTATGGTGAAGTTCCGATTGCTACATTTTCTGGAGAACAATTAAACCTCAAAAGAGATACTGATGCCCGAGTAGAGCAAGCATATATGATTGGCCGATCTGACCACTTACCTTCTCGCATAGCACAACAACTCAACGGCATATTCCATGTGCGCGAATTTAAGTTCACTACCGGCATTACCTACAACATGACTGAGATTGAAGAGCTGGTAGATCAGGCACAGCAAAGCTACGACGTTCCGGCAAAAGATGCATTGTTTCAATTTGAAAACGGTCGGGTAACTGCATTTAAAGAACAATCAAATGGATCACGTATACTTGATGAAGAATTTCTTAATGAGTTTAATAAGCAAATTCAATCTATTACTCAGCAAAATTTAGATCTGGTGGTCATTCTTAATGAAGAAGTGGTAGAGCCAGATGTTACCTTAGCGCAAGCAAATGACTTGGGAATAGAAGAACTTATTGGTCAAGGAGTCTCTGATTACAGCCACAGCATTCCATCGCGCGTTCACAATGTGCTTCTTGCAGCAAATAAATTTAATGGAGTACTGATAAAGCAGGGCGACATATTTTCATTCAATGAAATAATAGGTGATATTTCTGCAAACACCGGGTATCAATCTGCATACGTCATACTCAATGGCAAAACAGTTTTGGGAGATGGTGGAGGCGTGTGTCAGGTTTCTACTACGATGTTTCGAGCAGCATTAAATACTGGACTTCCCATCACTGAAAGAACTGCTCATGCCTATCGAGTAGGATATTATGAAAACGATTCTGAACCAGGTTTTGATGCCACCATATACACACCCTCAGTAGATTTTAAATTTGAAAATGACACTCCAGGTGCAATGCTGATACAAACACATATTGATACGGCAAACAACATTCTTACATTTAATTTTTATGGAAAAAAGGATGATCGAACTGTAAAGATCTCGCCGGTATCTATATGGGATGTAGCTCCTGCGCCTGAGGCAAAGTTTCAAGATGACCCAACACTTCCTGCAGGTGTTATAAAACAGATTGATTTTGCTGCATCAGGTGCTAAAACAAAATTTGAATATAAGGTCTTTGATGCCAATGGGAAGTCCATGCAAGATGAAACTTTCTACTCGTCGTTTCGCCCATGGGCTGCGGTGTATCTGAGAGGTACGGGAGAGAGTATTTAGATCCCTTTGTCATTGCGAGCGAAGCGTGGCAATCTCCCAGATGTCATTGCGAGCGAAGCGTGGCAATCTCCCAGATGTCATTGCGAGCGAAGCGTGGCAATCTCCCAGATGTCATTGCGAGCGAAGCGTGGCAATCTCAAAGATGTCATTGCGAGCGAAGCGTGGCAATCTCCCAGATGTCATTGCGAGCGAAGCGTGGCAATCTCCCAGATGTCATTGCGAGCGAAGCGTGGCAATCTTTATGTTAGATATTTGGTAAAGTAAGGTATGCCAAAATACTACTGTATATACATAATAACTAATCTAAGCAACACTGTTTTGTATACCGGAGTTACCGGAAATCTTATAGGGAGAATTTATTATCATAAAAACAATTTTAGTTCATCATTTAGTAGCAAATACAATCTTAATAAATTAGTGTATTACGAAATATTTGAAGATATTACGCTAGCTATTCAAAGAGAAAAACAAATCAAAGCAGGTAATAGAAAGAGAAAGATTGAATTAATATCCAAGTTTAATCCTGATTGGAAAGATCTGAATAGCTCTTTATTCTAATTAAGAGATTGCCGCGTCGCTTAAGCTCCTCGCAATGACAGGTCTACCATCGGGTCAAGCCCGAGGATGACATAGTTCCAAACGACGCAAGCATCGGGTAAATAAACCCTAAGAAGGATCAAGAATATTTAAGAAAAGAGCTTTCCAATAACTTCAAAGAAGCCCACACGCCGGACTCGATACCCATATTCCTTTAAATCTCTCATGCCAATTGGTTTTGCAGGAACACCTCCCACAACCGTATCTGGTGGCACATCTTTGGTTACTACTGCTCCGGCTCCAATTACTGCACCCCTTCCAATGGTGACCCCAGGAAGAATGATTGCGCGAGGACCAATAAACACATAATCACCGATGACCACTGGCGCCGATATAGCATCGAAGGTGGGGTTATGAATATCATGCTCCGAATTGTAAATCATTACCTCACTGGCTATATCTACATGGTTGCCGATCGTTATGTCGTCTCTTCCATCAAGCACTACGCGCTCTCCAATAATACAATCATCACCGATCTTGATATTGGTTGAAGCATAGAATCGGGCACCATGATTTATAACCGATGAAAAGGGAATTTGTATTCCCGCCATACGATAAATCACCATTCGTATGAATGAGAACGGGATGTAGCCAACAATGAGCAATACATACATTTCAATTTCTAGTATCATATTGGCTAGTCGGCCAAATAATTTACCAATAATTTGAATGGGGCTTAAAGAGTTTCCTTGTTTGTCAGAAATTGCCATATATGCTCATTATACACACAAAGAGAGGTATAATTAAACTTTCATATGAATAACAATCTTCAATCACGACTACAACGAATTGTTCTTAAGCAAAATATGTTGAGAAATGTACTCATTGGTCTTGCGGGATTGCTTATTATTATTGGACTCATGATTGGGGGAAAACTCATAGGATTTTATAACACTATCTATTCTGATTCCACTCTCCTTAACGAAAAAAAAGAAGAGAAAAAAACAGACTATACGATTCTTCTGATGGGGTATGGAGGTGGACTCCATGAGGGAACCTATTTAACCGATACCATAATGGTGGTACACATAGATATTGCAGAAAAACGTGCAATTTTAGTATCTATTCCTCGCGATATATGGGTCAGAGTTCCCACCCAAGATGGTTTATTTCACAGCAAAATCAATGCAGTTTATCAGATGGCATTATTCCCCGATAATTACCCTAATATTGATTCTTCGCTCTTTACCAAAGAAAATCCATCTGGACTCATAAAACAGGTAGTAACAGATATTACCGGACTTACCGTTGATGCCTATGCAACTATAGATTTTAATGGATTTATAAAAGCAATCGATACGTTGGGAGGCATTGAAGTAGATATTGAACGCTCATTTACCGATTATGAATACCCCCTAGAAGGAAAAGAGGACGAGCTTTGTGAACGAGAAAATGAGTTTGCACAAATCGAGCCCGTACTGAATAATGCTCTGAGTCCCGAAGATATTGAGAAGCTCTTTTCCCAAAAACCAGAACTCAAAACATTCTATGACCAGATTCAAGATGATTTACCACTCGCATTTCCCTGCCGGTTTGAAGAACTACATTTTGATGCTGGCAACAATGTGATGGACGGCAAAACGGCACTTAAATATGCAAGGTCGCGTCATGCAATAGAAGATGGTGGCGACTACAATCGAGCAAAGCGACAACAAAATGTATTGGATGCTATAAAAAGCAAAGTCCTTGCCATAGGATTTATCCCCAAAATTATCCCCCTTCTTGATGAGTTAGAGGACCATATTATTACTGATCTTCCTCTTCTAGAGCTCAATACGCTCCTTCTTGAAGCCAGATATGCAGATGAGTATACTGCTGATACACTAGTGATATCTGATGAATTTCTTACTGATTCTTTCTCAGATGAAGGTCAATATATTGTAATACCCAAGTTTGGCATTGATGATTGGGATGAAGTGAAGCGCACAATTCGAACCATGAAGCAGGGTATTACTCCTTCACCGGCAAAATAAGAATAAGGTATAATGTACTATTATGATTGTAAGAAACAAAGATCAACGGGTAGCAATACTTGTTGACGTACAAAACCTGTACTATTCAGGTAAAAATTTATTTAACTCCCGCGTAAACTACAAAAATTTACTCAAACATTTAGTAAAAGATCGGCTTCTCGTTCGTGCTATTGCATATGTTATCAATGCAGATGAATCGAAAGAAAATGACTTTTTTGGAGCACTAAATAGTGCGGGCTTTGAAGTAAAAGAAAAGCCGCTTCAAATATTTTATGGAGGTGCTAAAAAAGGAGATTGGGATTTGGGAATTGCAATGGACGCTATATTACTTGGCAATAAAGTTGACTCAATCATCTTAGTGTCTGGCGACGGTGACTTTAAACCAGTAGTTAACTATTTGCAACAAGCCCTTGGGTGTTTGGTTGAAGTGGTAGCCTTTAAAAAGACAGCAAATAATGAACTCATAGAACTTGCCGATGACTTTTACGATATCGAAGATGACAAAAATAATCTTCTTTTTAAAGTGTAATTAGTCTTCTATAATCTTTATATTTTCAATCGTTACCGGCTCAACTGGAGATGAGCTTTCTCCACCTCTATTGGAAGTAACTTCTGCCTCTGCAATAGTGTCTACCACATCAAGCCCATCAATTACTTTCCCAAATATCACATAATTTTTCGGAAGTGAGTCACTATCTTTATGCATAATGAAGAATTGACTTCCATTGGTATTAGGTCCTGAATTTGCCATTGCTACCGTTCCGCGAGTGTATTCACCATCAAAAGCTTCATCATTAAATGTATACCCAGGTCCTCCGGTTCCATCCCCTTTTGGATCTCCCCCTTGGATCATAAATCCACTTATCGCGCGGTGGAAAATGGTATTGTCATAAAAGTCTTTGCGTGCAAGCGTAATAAAATTATTTACGGTTATGGGGGTTTCTTTGGTAGTAAATTCAATGGTTATAGTTCCTTCAGAAGTTTCTAGAACTGCTGAATAAGATTTAGATGCATCAATTTTCATAGATGGGGGTTGGGTTGAACTGTTAATAGAGGTTGCTTGTGCAATTTCTTTTTGTTGTTGTTCTTGTTCCTGTTGAGTCCGTGCTACTCCTTCAGATAATGGAATTCCTTGGGGTAGTGATGATTCTTCCTCTTCTGAAGCGATGGCTAAACCAGATGTTTCCTTTTCTTTAGCAGTTGTAATATCTGCTTGTTTTTGTATTAAATACAATAATCCGGCAACTATGCCAATAAGAAAAATAAAAACTCCAATAACAAATAGTTTCGCTTGCATGTCACTTATATTACCACAAGTTATAAATGTTGAAGAAGCTTTTTCACCATTTTTAGTTCATGACTAGGAAAAGTTGCAATTCGAATATAATCATTTTTCATGCTGCTATAACCAGAACTTACCAGAAAGCCCTTTTTCACAAGCCTTCTTATGAGAGATGAGGATCCACCTCGTGTCTTTAATACATGAATCGTTTTGGATCGAACCAATGGATCTTGTGCAAGAAATGTATATGATTGTGAGGATTTAACAAACGCTGCAATCAAATCTGATTTTGTCTCGATATCATGGCGAATCGATGTGATGCCCTCTTTTAACATATCTTTTACAACTTCATTGAGAACATGAATGCCAAGAACATTGGGTGTTTCAGGAGTTTGATTTTTATCGGCATATTGTTTGAGAGAGTTAAATGAATGATATGAGCCAGAGGAATACTTAAGAGCTTGTGGGCTTACTATAATTACACCCAGACCTGCAGGCATACCAAATCCTTTTTGCACTGAGAAAAATGTCATGTCAATTTTTGAGAAATCAACATCTGCGTAAGGCATTGATGAAACCGTATCGAGTGCAATGAGTAAGTTTGGATTATTCATTTTTAACTGATAAAGTTTATTGAGAGGAATCATAACTCCCGTGCTTGTTTCATTATGAGTTGCACAGAGTAATTCGGTGTTTGAGGGTATATGGAGTGAATTCCAATCAAATGATTCACCAATAGTAACTTCAGTTTTGGTGGGTGATTTACCAAGTTCAAGAGCTGTTTGATAAAAGCGATCGGAAAAGGAACCATTCACTAAATGATGACTATGAGATGTTACCGTGTTTTGTATGATGCGCTCCATAGCTTCAGTTCCAGAAGAAAGAAAAAAGATTGAATATGATTTCGGAATAGTAAGAAGTGATTTAAGATTATGAACTAATTCTTTTTGAAGAGTAATGTACACCTCATCTCGATGTGACACCGATGTGATTCCATCTGAAAGAGCTTTTTTGATAACCCGAGGAACAATGGGGTAAAGCTGCGATGGACCGACGGTAAAATAATGCATTTAATACAAAATACGTAATTTAATAGTTTCTTCCATTTCTTTCAGTTTTGTTACTATACCTTTACTATAAACTTTGTTTACATCTGTTATAACATACCCTATGTGGTCATTTGTTTTTAAATATTGTGTTTCAATGTTTATATTGTGATCGGCAAAAATATTATTTATAGTTGCCAGCACTCCCGGTACATTTTTGTGCATGTGAATAAGTCGGTGAACACCACGCACTTCTAAAAGTTGAATTTCTGGCATATTTACTGAAAGAGTTGTACTCCCCGTATTTACAAATTGGATGAGTTTGTTGGTCATATAGCGAGCTATATTTTCTTGCGCCTCCAATGTGCCTGCGCCTACATGGGGAGTTAGGATGACGTTTGGCAACCCTTGGAGCGGTGAGGTAAAACCTTTCCCATTTTTCCCTGGTTCGATGGGGTATACGTCTATCGCAGCTCCAGCTACTTTACCTGATTTAATCGCAGCTGTTAGCGCATTTATGTCGACCACAAATCCTCTACTTGCATTCAAAAATAACACTCCATCTTTCATAACAGCAAATTCTTTTTTTCCGATAAGATTCTTGTTCAATTCCCTTCCATCAACATGGATCGTAATAATATCTGCAATCTTAAATACCTCTTTCATCGATTTGCAAGCAGTGGCATTACTCATTGAGAGTGTGTCTGAAGTATTGTAATAATACACGTCCATTCCCAAGTTTTCAGCCAAAACTGATAGTTGTGAACCTATGTTTCCGTACCCTATGATGCCTAGTTTTTTTCCACGAAGTTCATGACAGCCAGATGACGTTTTATTCCATATCCCCTGGTGAAGCTCGCTACTTCGATCAAATGATTTTCTTGAAAGCATGATGATTTCTCCAATGATAAGTTCTACCACACTTCGGGTATTACTATAGGGAGCATTAAATACGGGAATTCCAGCACGGGCAGCAGATTGAATGTCAAGCTGATTAGTTCCTATACAAAAAGCTCCAACTGCAAGAAGTTTATTACTAGCACGAATGATTTCTGAAGTAAGTGATGTTTTAGAACGAACACCAAGAATTGATATATCTTGAATTTTATTAATGAGATCTTTTTCTGTAAGTGCCCCGGATTCTGTTTCGACACTATATCCTTCTTTTCTAAATGCATCGATTGCAATGGAGTCAATGTTTTCCAGCAGAAGTACCTTAATCTTGTTTTTAGGATATGAAAGGCGGTTAGTCTTCATAAGATGACATCATTATATACTATGATTCGTAATATGAAATTACTTCATCAAATGAATTAACTATCTTATCTGCTTTCTGAGTTACCGATGGACGAGATATATTCTCTGTAAATGCAATAAACATATCTGCAGCACCTTGTTTTTTTATTTCATAATCAGTAATACCATCACCCACCACTATGACCTCTCCCTTGAGATTGAGATTAGATACGACTGTTTCCTTTCCACCTGAGTGCGATAGTGGATTATGGCGATCAAATCCCACAACATGGTCACCATCATAGATAAATGAATTTCCAAAGATGTGATGAGATAAAATACCAAAGGATTCTAGTGGTTCTTGCATATAATCAACAAATCCACCAGAGATAATATAGATTTCATTTCTGTGTTGTTGAATCCATTTTTGGTTGTGGATGAGGGAGGGGGTAATGGATCGTTTAATCTTTTCTATGAGTTTTCGTATATGATCTTTTGTTGGTGAGAAAAGCTCAATGCGTGATGAAAGTGATTCATGAAATGACAGAGCGCCTTCCATCCCTTGTTTGGTAATTTCACTTAACTCATGAGTAATTGATGGATCGGCGATTTCTGCTAACCAATCGAGTGATTCGCCAGTGATGAAGGTGGAATCAAAATCAATAATGAGATGTTTTACCACCATTCTTCATCTTGAACTTCTTCTCCAGAACCTATGAATCGGCGCCTAGTGAATGTCATGTAAAGACAAAAGATTTAAATGTTCATCAGTTAAATTTTTACTCCATTTATGTATTGAATTTTTGTATTGGATTGGATTCTCAAGAATTTCCTCAACATGACTGATAATATTGTCAATTTCTGTATTTTTTCCAAGTTCCTCAAATGAGATTAACTTTCCTTGCGTTATTTTCAGAATAGTGGTAAGCGATGGTTTCATCACTATTTTCCCTAAGCCCAGCTCTTTGAATCTCAAGCCATGAATAAACTGATCGGGATTAAAAGGTATTGATACTGTAGGCTTCTTCGCAAGAAGTGCGTGCATAAGCGTACCAATCCCACCGTGACAAATGACTAGATCTACTCGTTTTGATATTTCAAGACCTGGTAAGTACGGTGAAACATACAGGTTTTTTTTGATGGGAAATTCATCGATTTGGGCAATGCTGCTTGCACTTACAATTACGGTATAGCCTTTATCAGAAAGCCTTGTAGAGAGCTGGATCAACTTTTTCTTATCAAAGCCTGTTCCACCAAATGATATATAAATTGTTTTCCCATTGGGATGAATGTCTGATAACCATTTTGGAAACTCATTTTGAAATCCTTTCCAATGAAGGGGTCCAATATACTGTATTTTCAAGTTTGGTCGTAAATAAGGTAAATATTCTGAAGACTCAGGAATAATGTATGTTGGACCATCCACTAAATCAGAAAAGGTAATTTGTGGATTATATTCTTTTGCAACAGAAACGAGAGTATCGATGTATATTTTTTTTGTTTTCCAGATCCATTTATTTAGTACTGGCATCGCCAATTTGTGAAGCCAATCCGGAAGGCCTATATTGGGTATATATCCTCCAAATGGGACCCAACTACTTCCCGTTATAAAATAGGCAGGGATTTTTGATACAGCTACCGTAACAAGGGCGGAAATACGAAAGTCAACAAAAATAATATCTGGCTGTATGCTTTTTACCAATTTGAGCTCGTCTGTTACATATTTTCTGATTCTATTGGTATCTTTAAAGTATGAAAGCATCTGCATGCTATCTTTTTCTACCAAGCCTGGAATATCTATAAACTTGACTGGAGATGATGAATATAGTGACTGTTTCCGTTTGGGTAGTGCGAAATAAATATCATGACCGTCTTGTAGAAGTTTTTCTGCAATTGCAAGCGACCTGGCAATATGAGCAATCCCAACTTCGATAGGAAAAAAAAGTATTTTTTTTGCCATGGAAATATTATCTCATACATCCAACAATTTGGATCCCCGCGTGCGCGAGGATGACGTCATACTACCACCACTCCCCATCCTCCACTTCTTCACCGCTACTAATAAACCGTGATTTCATGGCATAATTCCTTCTCCCAAATATGAATCGGCGCTTGGCATAGGTTATATATAGTTTTTGCATGGCACGGGTTATACCTACATAAAAAAGTCTTCGCTCTTCTTCCAGTTGATGGATATCATCAATTGATCGTGAATGAGGCAATATACCCTCCTCTAAACCGGCTATAAAAACATAGGGAAATTCTAATCCTTTTGCTTGGTGTAGAGTCATGAGTCGTACTCCGTCTTGTGATGATCCAAGTTTCTCTTTTTCAAAATATTCAGATTCCACCAAGGCTACTTGTTCCAAAAAATCAACAAGATGGGGAAATGTCATAGCAACAGATTTGAGTTCTTTGATATTTTCAAGCCGTGCATAATCTTCGGGAATGTCGGGATCATAAAATCCTAAATATTCGGTTGCATCAAATATCTTCTCCATAAGCTCTGCAGTAGGAATATCGTTAACCGAATCCTTGATCTCATCATATGAAGTTCTAAACGTATCAAAGCGGCGTTTTCCGAGTTTTTTAATACGCTCAAGTGCTACAGTATCTTCTGGGTGAATAAGGAGGCGAAGATATGACAGCACATCTTTTACTTCCTTTCGTTCATAAAACCTCGTTCCCCCAACCAACATATAGGGAATACTGTAATGCAAAAACATTTCTTCAATTACGCGAGACTGAGCATTCGTGCGATACAGTACCGCCATATGAGAAAAGTCCTCGGTAGTTGCAAGCTCTTGTAACTTGTTTGCTATATACATTGCTTCATCCTCTTCATTATCTGCTTCAAAGTACTCGATTTCTTCACCTTGATTATTTTTTGTGTGAAGTTTGAGTATGGGATGAGTTTCATTTTCAGAAATAACCGAATACGCCATATCTAATATATTTTGCGTTGATCTGTAATTTTCTTCGAGTTCCACTACTTTTGTATCTTCAAAATCTTCTGAGAATTTATTGAGATTTTGTATATCTGCACCTCGCCATGAATAAATACTTTGGGAAAAGTCCCCTACAACCGTAATATTATTATTCCCCTGACTGAGTATTTTGGTAAGGATATATTGGGCGTAATTGGTATCTTGAAATTCATCGACCAAAATATATTGGTATCGGTCATGATATTTTTCTCGGATCTGATCACTACTTCTAAACAGTTCAACAACTTTCATGATGAGATCATCAAAATCCAGCGCATCATTCTTTTTTAATTCCTTTTGGTATTGAACGTAAATCTCTGCTATCATAGCTGACCGGTAGTGCGAGAAAACTTCTAAATATCGATCTGGTTTGATCAGTTGGTTTTTGGCAGTAGAAATGTGAGACAGAAAATACAGGGGCGAATATTTGCCTTGCCTACTGATGCTTGTTTCACTTTGCTTTTTGAGAATTGATTTGATGAGCTGTTGCTGATCTTGTGCATCATAAATAGTGAAGTTATGAGGAATGCCAATATGCACTCCATCTTTACGAAGAGCCAATGCACAAAATGAGTGAAAGGTTCCTACAAATCCAAGTTGAAGCGTGCCACCTGATGCTTTTATAATTCTTTCTTTCATCTCTCGTGCAGCTTTGTTGGTAAACGTGATCATCACTATAGAAGAAGGTGCCACCTGGTGATTTTGAATAAGGTTTAGCACTTTGTGAATAAGTACACGCGTTTTCCCAGATCCTGCGCCCGCTAATATAACACATGGCCCATTGTGTTGTTCTACTGCTTGCTTTTGCTTCGAATTTAATCCGTCAAAAATGTCTATCATGGGATCTAATGATATAATAAATCTATGAAATATTTGGTTGCAAACTGGAAAGCACAAATGACAAAGAATGACATTGAGCATTGGACTTATGAGTTCTCGACGTTAATGCATAAAGATTCAGAAGAAAACAGAACTCTGAAATCTGCTCTTGAGAAAAATTCGTTACGAATCATTATCTGCCCACCATTCCCCCATATTATGCTTACCGCAAAACTATTATCTGATCATACTGGAATCTATATGGGAGCTCAAACCGTTTCCACAAAAGAACCCGGTAAATTCACTGGTGAAGTAACTGCGGCTACATTAATCGAGTTATGTGGATATAGCATTATCGGACATAGTGAACGACGCTCACATTTCAATGAATCTGAAGAAGATATACATAATCAAATACAACAATGCATTAAAGAGAAAATCACACCCATTCAGTGTATAAGAAATGAAAAAGACACGATTTATCCTGAAGTTTCGATCGTAGCGTATGAACCCACGGAAGCCATAGGAACAGGTGAGAATGCGGATGTAGATGATGTGATCAGCATGAAACAGCAATTATCTCTACCAACTAACGTGTCATTTTTGTATGGAGGAAGCACCGATGCTTCAAATATAAAGGGGTATCTTGACGCTGGTGAAGTTGATGGATTTTTGGTTGGAACTGCATCACTAAAAGCAGAAAGCTTCTATGCCATGGCTACAAAAATGATTTAAAGAAGAAGTGCAAGAAGTATAAGTGCTCCGCCTCCTACGCTCATATACCCTATCCAATCGCTAAACCCTGCAACGGGAAGTTGTTGTATAGGTGTCGGTGTTGCCGTGACGATGATCGCCCCACCCCCTGTTTCAGGAAGTTTGGTAATGGTAGGTGTTGGTGAACTGAGGAGCGATGTTGGTGTCGGACTAGCGGTTGTAGTTATGGTAACCGTAACCCCGGCATCTAAAGATGGCGTTGGACTGGTACTTTGAAACGTAATAGTCGGTGTGGGAGTTAGATTTGCCGCAAGTAAAGGATCATTAGCATCGCCAGCTGAAGCTTGAGAATTGAGAAGTACCAGAGGATTTGATCCATCTTGGATAATATACGTAAGGTAAGCTGCCGCTCCAACAAGAACAAGAATGACGATTATGAGAATGATGGATTTTAGATCTTTCATAGGGTCTACATTTTATTGTAGCACATATTGCAACATCATTTTAAAAATGCAATCATCAGTCCAAAGAGGGCAAAAACAATCGAAAGTAACCACGCACGCATAACTATTTTAGGCTCCTCCCAACCCATCGATTGCAACAATAAATGAAATGGTGCAGCTTTAAAGATGCGCTTTTTTCGATATTTTTTACTGATGAGTTGTACTAAAGAACTGGCGATTTCAATTACAAAAATCCCCCCTATGATAGGTAAAGCAAACGATTTTCCTAGAAGTAAACCAATAACAGCAAAAGTTGCACCAAATGATAACGCACCCATATCACCTAAAAATACGCGCGCAGGATATATATTAAAGTACAGAAACGCTATAAGTCCCCCCACCCATACCGCTATGAAAATAGAGAGCGGTACATCAATAATGGTCCGTGCTATGGCCCAAAAGCTAAATAAAGAAATCATGAGCACGCCACTCGCAAGGCCGTCAAGTCCATCGGTGATATTTACCGCATTGGCAAAGGCAACGATAACAAATGTTGCAAATAGAATGTAGAACCAACCAAGTTCAAAAACTCCGAAAAAGGGGATGTGAATAATACTTATCCCAAGGCCATAATGCAGTCCTAGGGCAAGAATTAAAGCAAGTGCGATTTCTAAATACAATTTTGCATTGAGTTTTAGGCCAAAAAATTCCTTTTTTTGCCAGTGAAGCATTTTATTTAAATCGTCATAAACCCCAAGAAGTGCAAAGCTTATAAAGGCAAATAAGATAATAGCTACTTCCATGACAATAGACTCGTAATTTGAGCTTATAAATATACCAAAAGTATGAAAACTTCCCAGGAAAAAAAGAGTAAGTATGGTAGAAATTACCGTAACAAGCATGCCCCCTCCAACTGGTGTGCCTGATTTATGCTGATGATATGAATCAAAAATGGGTGTGGGCTTGTTCATTGGATCGCGGGTTTGTTGATGAGCGCGCTGAAATTGAATGTGATATAAAAAGTTTATAAATGGTACGATAAGCACCATGTGGATTATAAGAGAGATAATCGTAATATATATATAGAGAGCCATACGTTAAAAACTCATTCCTAAATATATAAGAATCTTTGGAATAAAAATAATACTTGATACCACTAATGCTCCCAATGCAACGATAAGCATTGCTGCTGCAGAAACATCTTTAGATATCTTAATATCTTCGTTATAACTTTTATCTACGGCGTCCCCCATCTTTTCTATGGATGTGTTGATGGTTTCTATGATAAGACCAGTAAAAATGAAAACCACTATAAGAAGCCACTCATTATAAGAAATTCGAAAAAATGCACCTCCTGCAAGGGCTAAAAGGGTGAGGAGTGCATGAACACGATAATTTGGCTGAGTGCGAAATGCCCATAATAAGCCATCGGTAGCGTGACCAATTGAATCTGCGTGGCGTTTTATCATGACATTATATTGTTCAATAACAATGCTATTTTTTCGCTGTCATGTCGAAGAATACTTCTGGTAAGTACATCTCCAGCGGATTTACTTATATGAGAGCGATTGATAACATCATCTTCTATGATTGTACCGGTAAATCCAGAATTTTGTAAATCATTTTTAACTTCATGCTCTTCATGTTCGTGATACCACTCTTGGATGTTTGATGGAATACTCCCTTTATGTGCAATCACATAATCGGGAGCTCGGCCTGTATACCCTTCTAAATCAGACAAAAAGTCAGATGCTTGGTAACCCGATGTTTGACCAGCTTTGGTCATAAGATTCAGAATATATATGATCTTAGCTTTACTTTTTTTAATAACACTCTTTAGATCATCCACAATAAGCACGGGCACAATGCTGGTATATAAATCCCCCGGACCAATGATGAGGTAATCTGAATCTTTTAAACGTGCTACAGCTTTTGGATTTGGCTCGGCATCTGGTTCCAAATAGGCGTGTTTGATGCGGCTTCTTTCAGAATTGTTTTCATCGATATTACTTTCCCCCTTGATGAGTGTTCCATTTTCGTACTCAACACACAAAGTGGTTGGTTTATGAGTTATAGGGTAAACATTTCCTTTCGTTTGAAGTACGTATGAGGCAGTTTCTATAACGGTATCATAATCTCCCGTTATTTTTTCCAAGGTAGACAAAAAGATATTTCCAAAATTATGCCCTTTTAAATCTCCCTTTTCAAACCGATACAAAAAAAGTTTTCGCCATAGTTCTGGTGCTTCAGAAAGGGCCACCAAGCACTGACGCAGATCCCCGGGAGGGAGTACGCCCAATTGATCACGGAGCCGGCCAGTTGAGCCTCCGGAATCCATCATGGTCACGATTGCTGCAAGATCAAAATCATATGATTTTAACCCAGATAACGTGACAAAAGAACCTGTCCCACCGCCTATGACGGTTACCTTTTTCATATTGCTTAATTATACTATACATAGTATTCTATACTGTATGAAACGCCCAAAAGCGGTTATTCTTGCCGGTGGTATCGGAAAGCCATTCAAGCCTCTTTCTACCAATAAAACACTGATTCCCTTTTTGGGGAAACCCTTATTACAGCATGTCATAGAGATGCTTGAAGCAAGCGGCATACATGAAGCGCTCATTGTCACCAATGAAGATAATGAATCATGGCTCAGCACTTATCAGCCCTTTAACATTACCCTTCATACAAAACGCGTCCACCCCAATGGAATGGGCGATGCGCTCCTACAAGCTGAACTAGAAATTGGATCGGATCCCATATTGATTCTCAATGCGTCAGATATGA
The DNA here is from genome assembly GCA_027624795.1 of bacterium. GTDB lineage: Bacteria > Patescibacteriota > Microgenomatia > UBA1406 > GWC2-37-13 > UBA1450. Next base: position 15,342 of record JAQBTX010000012.1, read on the forward strand.
TTGATCCAGCGTTTGTAAGAATGTACCTGCGAGCACTCGAGGGAAATGATGCATGTGTTGCTGGTTTAAAGGTTGATACCTATTTCCCTGGAGGGTACTTAAAAACTAATGGAGATCGAGCTATGGGCATAGTTGAAAAGCCAGGAGCGGGAAATGAACCGAGCGACTTGATCAATCTAGTTTTCCATTATTTTGAACGACCTGCGGAGTTTATGGCACTATTGCGCCATACTGATGTGGCAGATGATCAATATGAACAGGCACTAAGCGATTATATGCAACAAAAAAAAGTACACGTGGTTACGTATGAGGGACCGTGGGCAAAGCTTAAATATGCACACCATGTGCTTGATATGATGCAATTTATGCTTCGTATGGTAAAAAAACATGTTGGTCGCAGCGCTCAAATATCTGAGAATGCAATTATTGAAGGTGAAGTTTATATCGACGAAGGAGCTCGTATTGATGATTATGCGGTAATAAAAGGCCCAGCGTATATTGGAGTAGACGTTCACATTGGCAATCATTCACTGGTTCGACAATCTACTGTTGAAAAAGGCGCGACAGTTGGATTTGGAACTGAAGTTGCGCGAAGTTACATAGGGCCAAACTGTGCACTCCACCATAACTTTGTTGGTGATTCGGTTTTGGAAGCAAATGTTAACCCCAGCTTTGGAACGACATTTACCAATTGGCGGCTTGATAATTCCCCCGTGAAAGTAAAAATGGGTGATGAACTGTTAGAAACGGGCCGAGAAAAGCTTGGGGCAATAGTTGCCAAAGGCGCCTTCTTGGGAGTTAACTGTTCAGTCATGCCTGGCGTTACCATTGGTGAAAATGCCCGCATACACCCTGCGACCATAGTAAATCGCGCCGTTTCTAAAGATGAAGTGGTGAAGTAATTATTTCTTCTTAGGTTGTAAACAATTACATAAGTCATGTATAGTATTGATTAATGAAAGATCATGTTTATCATCTATATATTGATGAAATATACAATCCAAACTTAATCCATCTTGCCAAACAAAGTAAAAAAGAAATAATTACAACTACTAATCATCTCGAGTTTCCCATTTAGTGCGATTAATTCAAAATCGTTTTTACTTATACTGTGTCATTCCCGCCCCACTTGCGTGATGGTAAACTCCTACGGATCTATGGTGTCATTCCCGCGGAGGCGGGAATCCAAGCTAAATATTCCTTACAAAATATCTTGATAAAGATCTTTCCATTCAGGATTCTTTTCTTCAATTAATCTAATCTTCCAAAGGCGATTCCATTTCTTAATCTGTTTTTCCCTGGTAATTGCAGACTCCGGATTATTATGTTGTTCAAAGTAAACGAGATGATGAACCTCATATTTATGAGTAAATCCATCTCCTTTTATATTTTTATGCTCCCAGACTCGCTTTGCTAGATTGTTTGTTACTCCAACATAGAGAGTTCCATTCTTTTGAAAAGAGAGAATATAAACACAATATGCTTTATTATGAGACATATAAGGTTATTATAGTCTGGATCCCGCATCAAGTGCGGGATGACAATTCATCGTAGTGCGGTTTCATACTACTTTTTTACAACAGAAAGCTTGTTGTATTAACCTGTTGCTTTTAAAGTTCTGAAAGTGGGAAACTCGGGAGAACGAACAAGCTTTATAAGGGAAGTCACTCAATCACCATATTCCCTTAAAAAACACAAAACCCGACACAAAGTCGGGTGTGCGAACAGAATAACTCTATTCCATAGTTATGGTAATTGCTCAATAAGCTTATGTCAATATCTAATTATTTCTTCTTCTTATTCTGCTTGGGTTTTTTTACCTCTTTTTTTTGAGCGTTATTTCCTTTTGCCATAGTATGTATAAATAATTGTAATAATTTATAGTAACATATTTTCAGTTACATGACTTGAATATCTCCGCCTAACGCCTTTACTTTTTCTATAAAGTTTTCATAACCTCTTTGCAGATGATGGATGCCATTCACATATGATGTTCCGGTAGATATAAGTGCTGCAATAGCCAAAGTAGCTCCAGCTCGAAGATCAGATACGTTGAGAACTCCCCCGTGAAGTGTACGAATACCATTAATTTGTATGGTTTGCTTGTATTCCTTTTTGGGATCAAAATTGAAATGATAGTGCTGGCCGGGATCTGAAATGTCTTTTTTGATGAATGTTATTTGCGCACCAAGTTTCCGTAACTCTTTGACATAACTAAATCGATTTTCAAAAATACGTTCATGAATGGTTGATTCTCCTTCAGCTTGTGTCAGAAGCACTGCTAGAAGTGGCTGCCAATCAGTTACAAATCCAGGGTACGGTGCAGTTTCAATATGTGCTCCATGCATGGGTTGGTAATAATAGCGCCATTTACCGTCTCCTAAGTCCTCTACTCCGGCACCGATTGATTTTAGGGTTTGATTAAACGTGTGGATAAAATGCTTGGGAACGGCAGAAATGGTCACATCACCCTTTGATGCAATGCCAAGCACTGCATAGGTTGCCGCTTCAATCTTGTCTGGAGCTATTGTGTATGGCTTTGATTGAGAAAGTGATGAAACACCTTCGATGGTGATGGTTGATTCATCTCGAGAAATCTGAGCGCCACCTTCATTCAAAAAATTGATAAGATCGTCTATCTCTGGTTCTTGTGCAGCATTTTCTATGACGATGGTGCCTTGACCAAAAACTGACATCATAATCATCATTTCTGTACCGGTGTGAGTTGGTTTGGGAAATACATACGAGCCATGAGGTTTTTGTGTCATGACAGCATCATAATACCCCGTTGATGAGTCGTAGGCTACCTCTATGTCAAGCGCTTTTAATCCATCAATAACTCTGTCAATAGATCTTGCTCCCAATCGACATCCACCGGGGTTGGGGATGATTGCTTTTTTGAATCGGTAGAGCATGGGAGCAAATAACATAAATGATACCCGTATTTTTGCTGCATGATCTAAGTCTATATGAGCTTCTTTTAGATTGCTCGAATCTACGGTAACGGTATTTTGATTAAATGAGATTTGCACGCCAAGTTGTGTAAGAAGCGAAGTAAGTTCATGAATATCTTGAATGCGCGGCATATTGTGAAGAGTTACGGGTGAATCAAACAAAAGCGCTGCAATGAGTACTTTTAAAGCCACATTTTTAGCACCAGATATCTGGACGTGCCCATTGAGCGGCTTTCCTCCCTGTATGATGTATGTGTCATTCATAAATTCATATAACTCTTACTTCTTCTATGAGTTCAACAGTATACTTGTTTTTTACTGCCTCTTTCACTTGTCTCATAAGTTCTTGCAAGTCTTCGGGTTTACCATAACCACTGTTTATTATGAAGTTAGCATGTTTTTCAGAAACATGAAAGTCCCCCACTCTTTTTCCTTTCATACCAGCCTGATCGATCAGATACCCGGCAGACTGAGTGGGAAGATTATACTTGCTTTGTTCTTCTTTTGAAATGTTTTGGAAAAAGCAGCCAACGGTAGCTACTCCCATTGGTTGAGTTTGTTTACGATATTCTAAAGCTTCTTGAGCTCGTTTTTCAAGGATGGTGGGATCTTCTTTGGAAAGTCGGAATACCCCTTCTAAAAAAATATCTCCCGTTTGCTGTAATGTACTATAATCGTATGCAAATTCAAAATAATCCCGTGGTTGCTGAAAGAGAGTTCCATTTTTATCCAGGAGTGTTCCTAAAAGAAGACGATCAGAGACATATGAAATGGGCTTAGTCCATTTGGAATTCATATATATGGCGCCACCCAGTGTGCCCGGCAAGCCCAAATGATATTCAAATCCAGATAATCCTCGCTTTACAGTTTCTTTAACTACATGACCCATGGGATAGCCTGAACTTATAGACAAATCAACATAGGTATCTGTTTCATCAATGGTAGTCATATGTACATATCGGTTACGAATTGTAACCCCCGGGATCGTACCTTGAAACGTAGTTAGATTGGAACCACCTCCAAGCACTAAGAAGGGAATATTATGATCAAAGGTTAATGTGACGATACGTTGCCAATCCTCTATACTGGTTGGTTCAAAATAATACTGCGCTACAATCTGCATTTTCATGGTGAGGTAGGGCGATAGATTAAAATCTTTTTTGATTCGATCTCCAAATGTTTGTTCTAAAATAGGGTATGTTTGAGTCATATTAGGCTAAAATGTGTGGTGCAAGCCGATATACATCTCCTGCTCCCATAGTGAAGATAATGTCGTTTGGCTCCTTAATTTTATCTAACTCTAAGAGTGCTGCATCTTCATTTATTGCCGAAAATGCTTTATCGTTTGACTTCGCATTCATTGCTTTGACAATTATTTCAGATGATATAGTTTGATGTTCACCTGATTCCCGGGCCGATGCAAAAATAGGAAGGAGTATGGCTTTATCTGCATAAGATAATGCCTCTGCAAATTCATGAGCCAGCTTTGCAGTTCGTGAAAACGTGTGAGGTTGGAACAATACAATAATCCGCTGTTTGGGGAATCGAGCTTTCGCCGCTTGTATAGTTGCGATAATTTCTGCAGGATGATGGGCATAATCATCAAATACCGTTATACCATCTTTCTCACCAAGCAGTTCAAACCGTCGCTTTGCCCCGGTAAAGTCGGCCAGTGCTGCTTTGATTTCAGACAACTCAAAACCAATATGGAGGAGCATGGCAATTACCGCGGTAGTATTGAGAGCATTTTTCTCACCAAACAACGATGTTTCAATTGGTGTGTTTGTTATTTCAAATAAGGAGCTCGATAGGGTAAACGTTGTGCCATTTTTGCTGGATTTAATATCAGATAGTTGTACATCTGCTTTGCTCCCTGTGCCATACGTAATGTATGACTCTTTGGGAAGACTTGGGAGAAGTTCGACGATATTTGGATCGTCCATACAAACCACCAGTTGTCGAAGCACAATGTCTGATTGTAATGATTGTAATGCATACGTTTTAAAGGCTTTCTTAGTATCATCCAATGTTTCGTAAACATCGGGATGATCATGATCAATGTTGGTTATGATGCTGTAGTCTGGTCGTAACAAATGAAACTTAGGAGTAATATTGTCTGGTGGATCTATGCCATATTCATCGGCTTCAATTACAAAATACTCATTGCCTCCATAGTGTCCACCAAATTGGTTATTAAATTCAGAAACACCAATCATATAACTTACATCTCGAGAAAGTTTGGCAAGAGTATATGAAAGGAGTGACGCCGTAGTAGTCTTACCATGACAACCGGCAACACCAATTGATGTGTTAAATCGAGATAATAACATGGCTAAAAATTCCACTTGATGAATAACGGGAATATCGTTTTGCTCAGCCTCAATTACTTGTGCATTATGCTTGCCCCCATGTGACGCAGCGTAAATAACAAGATCCACCTCTTGAGGAAGCGAATCGGCCTCAAATGAATTTATGGGCTTTATGTTGCATTCCGCCAAGACCGAATCTGTTATAAATGAGTCATCGACATCTGACCCTTCAACATGCTTACCCATTTGGGTAAGAATTCGGGCAATATTGGCCATCGCTACACCACGAATACCAATGATGAATATATGATGTATATCTTCAAGCATGCTTTATTATATCTTAATAAAATGAACCATGTGGTTCTTTGCACTCCCCTCACGGCGATACGAATAATATTGGTCAGACTGACACGAGGTGCAAGAAATGGTAGTTTTGATATGTGATGGACTTATGCCATGCTTTATGAGAAGTAAATACGCCGCTTTGGTTAAGTTAAGTCCGGTATATTTGGGATATTCTACAAAAATGTCATCATTAAAAAGCTTCTGGAATTGAACTTTTCGATCACCATAAATAGGGTAACAACAGGGGCCAATGGCAGGACCAACGATGGCATCGATGGTTGCTGTCGTTGCCCCCGTTGCCTCCATAGCGCCTATGGTGGAGCCAATAATATCTTGTGCAATCCCCTTCCATCCGCTATGGGAAATGCCGATGATTTCCGCTTGGGTATCTCGATAGATAATGGGCACACAATCTGCCGTAACAACAGTAAGGGCAACATCGGGGAGCATCGTCACCAACGCATCGGTGTCTGGTGGATGAGTTTGTGAGAGATTCTCATTGGTTACCACATGCACGTGAGATCCATGAACCTGATTGGGACTTATGATGATGTCAGATGTTGGTATTTGAGAATGTCTTGTCCCAAAACTATATGAAGCCTTTGTCATAATTAAAATTCTATCTTATTATCTCCCTCTCTACTATTTTCAACACTTCATCTTTATCGTTCCATACATATTCTTTTCCATCTCTATTGAGACTTTTTTCATGACCTTTACCCGTAAGCACAAGCACATCGCCTTTTTGTACTATAGATAGAGCCCTTCGTATGGCCTCGATTCGCTCATGGATTATAGTGTATTGCTTATTATGATTTCCAAATTGAGATGGATCCACTTGGATAAATCTTTTTGACTCTATGCCCGATGCAATTTGTTTGGCGATAGAATCTGGATTTTCAGTGCGGTAATCTTCTTCGGTGATTATGATGATATCTGAAAAAGACGCACTTTCTTTCCCCATCAGAGGACGTTTTGTGTCATCTCTATATGCAGCGGCTCCAAATATATGGATGATCCGTCTTTTAAGATATTGGTGCCTTATGCTTTTAAGCGCTTCATGAAGCGCATTTGGAGTGTGGGCAAAGTCAACAATTACCGTATAATCTTTATCGTAGACCACTTCCATCCGTCCTTGTGGAAGGGTGAACTTTTTCATGGCGCTTAATATGACGTTATCATCTAATCCAACTTCCTTCCCCAACGCATATGCTGCCAAATAATTATATTGATTAAAACTCTCAAGTTCTTTGCCAATATGTTTTGATATATCCAGAGAATAATCGGCCTTTTTAAGTCCGTAAGATTTCACATTTTGGATTTTGAATTTCAGATTTTGAACTTGGGTAAAAGATGAATCATCTTTATTCACTATTGATGTCTGGGAATTTTGCAACAACTTCATTTTCGATGCAACATAGTGCTCAAATGACTGGTGGTAGTGCAGGTGCTCATGGGTAATGTTGGTTAGAATGCCAAAAGCAAATTTGACTCCATACACACGAGATTGATCCAGGGCGTGCGATGTAGTTTCCAATACAAAATATTCATCACCATGGCGAACTGCTTGCTTCAAGTATTTTTGCACGGCAAACGGTGAAGGGGTGGTTACATGAAATCCTGTATCAAACTCTTTCCCTGCGATGGTTGCTGAAACGGTACTGATCATACTCACTTTTTTACCAGCCGAGATTAGAATGTGGTAGATGAGCGAGGCGGTGGTGGTCTTTCCATCAGTTCCGGTAACGCCAATGACGGTGATATGGTTACTGGGAAATTGGTAATACACACACGCAATAAGAGCTTTAAAAAGGTGATATATGTTTTTAACTCGCTGTAAATAGAATCTCATGAGTATAGTATAGCAGTATGAGTAAAAAGGAGAAAAAGACCCATCCACAACTTATGTTTTGCAACACACTTAACTGTCATCCAGACCCTGAGCTTGCTTGCAGTGAGCTTGTCGAATCTGCCGAAGGGGAAGGATCCAGTTCTCTGCCGCGCCCTTCCGTAGCTTTAGCGAAGGCGGGTCATTCCCCCGAGTACTCGGGGGAATCCATCTCCTTGTCATGCTGAATTTACTTAAGCAACTCAAATAAAGTTCTCCTCCTTACTAAGGAGGAGTACCCAAAGTCGAGTCAGACTCGACGAAGGGGGAGGTGGTGATACCTAGTGATTAACTTATAGTAGTTAAAGGGCAAATGACTGAAGTAATATCACTAGACACTTAAAACATATCTTGGAACTTGCAGATTTTTGCTACAAAATAAGATTTCCTTTCCCTCCCTTGCCTTATATGCTGAATGGTTAAAGGAGTATTTCCTTGTCAAATCTTTTGGAACCCATCTATAAATATTTTCTATTTCTGGAGTATTGTCATAGGAAACAATCCAATTAATATGTTTAATTTTTTTAATCGAATTTGCTACCTCTTTATGTTGATCGTCATTGTAGTGATTCATGTACAGTGAGGCTCCTTTCAAGTAGTATGGTGGATCAAAATAAAATATTGTTTGCTTATTATCTGATTTGTATTGTATTTGCTTAACTAGTTCAATTGCATCGAGATTATGAACTTCAATTTGTTCCTTATGCTTTGCGATTAATCTAATTCTTTTGACTAATTCGTTTTTGTTGAATCGACAATCTATTTTGTAGTTTCCATTTTGGTTTTTTCCACCTATTGCACCTCCATTAATTATTCCAGAACGATTTGTTCGATTAAGAAAAAAAGTTGAAAAACCTAAATCTAAGAGTCCCGCTTTAGCTTTATCTTTTTGAATAGTTCCTGCAATATTCCAGTTATCAATATTTACTTCTGTTTTTTTCTATCAATCCACATAGCTTATTTGTGTCCCATAACACAGAATGCCAAAAAGCATAAATAGATCGATCGTAATCATTAATCGTAATTTTCTTTATTCTATTTTCAATTAATAGATGGAGTGCAACAGAGGCGCCACCCGCATATGGTTCAACATAGTGTCCATTGATATTATTATCAATACAAATTTTAGAAATAAATTTGGATAATTTATTTTTACCGCCGGGATATCGAAGTGGTGAATAAAACATATTATTTGCTTGAATTAGTGACACTCCATAAAATTTCAAAAAACTCTTGGAGATTGTCCCATTTTAGTATTAAATCGCTCGAAGTTGGTTGCGCTTTATATGAATGTACATAGCTATGAAAATTATCAATAGCTAATAGATTATTTTTTCCAATAGAAACTTTTCGGATATTTTCAAGTTGCCTAGGCGTTGTTAAAGACTTCCTTTCTAGATAGTCTGCGACATTATTTATCTTTGTAGTTAAGTGAGTATTATTTGCAAAAACTTGCCCCACTTTTTTCTCCCAAAAAAAATCAATAGAAATTTCTATAAATACTCTAAATAATACTCCTACTGCATTTGGTACTGATTTATTAGTATCGTCAAGTAATAAATTGTCTCTCAGCTCTCGGTATATGTTATTAATTTTAGTTTCACCTATATTTAGGCGACATGACTTCGGAATTAAAAAATGTCTATTTGTGCTCATCGAATTTATTTTTTGCTTTCCTTTTGACGGAGTAAAAGTGATGGTTTTCTCATCAAGTAAGTTAGCTATAGTATCTTCTTTGATTGCTAAATCTACTTTTTTGTAATCATCATTTTTGATAGAATTAAGATATTCCTCCTTCTCTGCATTGGTATTCAAAGATCGAGAATCAATCTTATTTCCTGAAAAGTCTTCCTTCCTTAAGACATGATAAATAATAACTTTTAACTTATTTTCAAAATTATTGTCAGCTATGTTTAATTCACCATTATTTTTTAAATCAAAACCAAACTTTTTCCACGCAACGGAATTGTCTAAAATACGCCAGAAATTTGTCACGTATCCCTTTCCTAATACCTGGTCTTTTAAACCCTCGGGAATACTTAAGTCTTTGATTATTTTTGCAATTGCTACTTTAAACTCCTCTTTTTTAGTGGCATTTCCTCTTCGTAAATTATAATTGGTTCTTTCTTACTCTCCCCATCCAACCTCATTGTTTCTTTTTACATGTTTTCTCTCAATAAAACGAAACCCCTCTGCTTTATTATCTGTAATAAGGCAATCAAAAGAATAATTATCATCAATGATTATCTTCTTTTTTAGATCCAAAAATTTATTCTTTAAGCTATCATTTGGTGCAAGATTGGGATTGTCTAATAGCTTATAAATAGCTAAACGACGATTGCCTTCTAATACTATCTTCTGTTCGTCATCACTAAATACAACTAATTTCTCAAGTTGAGGTAGATCAAAATCACTAACTATTTCTTTAGATAAGGTTTCAATTTCAAAATCTTTATTATTACAAAAGTAATTAATCAACTCTCTCTCAGACCTAAAGAAGTATTTATCTGGAAAACGAGCATTTTCGTCCCAAAGTGCTAAATCTTTTAATGGAATTTCCTGCTGTTGCCAGTGTTTATTATTTGACATAAGTATTTTTACTAATAGAGTCTTAACTCTATTGTATTAATTTATTCCCTAATATGAAAGTGATTCATTACTAATTTATTCGGAGCATGCCAAAATTTTTCACTCCTCCCCAAAAAAATAATCCAAAAAGGTCCGACCCTTACTCCATATCTAAGCACTCTCCCATCTTTTAGTTTGAATATGTAATCAGATATGGGTTTGTATTTATTTCAAAAAAACCTCAATTCTTTTATCTGTCTCAGTTTCCGGATCTAGGATATAAAAGTGATTTGTTGTAATCTTGAAAAGTCTGTACGGTGCTGGGGCAGACAAAGCCTCTACATCAAGTTTGATAAACGATGTTTTGTAATACTTGAGACCTTTGGTGATCTCATCTCCTTCCAGAAGAGTAACCTTGCCATCTCCTTGTATGCCATTTCCCTCACCTTCTCGCTGGTGAGAATCAAAAACAGCATAAGAAACATGTGGTTGTTTCATTATGTGGATAGTATGGAGAGACTCCATCTGGGAAATGAAGTAGAAATTGAAATCCTCATCCATACAATAAAAAAGTGGAGCAGCCCATGGTACATTGCCATCCGTTGTTGCGAGGGTGAAATAAATATTTGATTTAAGGATTTCTGCAGCCTTTTTGTCCAGTTGATCTTGTTTCATAAATTGGGAAATTATTATTTTAAGTATATTCTACATGAACGTTTTGGTTTATATGATATATTTCTTTTTCCATTTTTGGCATGGAGCAGAGAGAAACTAAAGGCAAAAGTTCACTCTTATTGATACAACATTTGTCATGCTGAATTTACCCGCCCTGAGCTTGCCGAAGGGTTTCAGCATCTTTAAGTTAGATTTTCTTATTCTTATTAAAGCTGAAAGGGTCCGACCCTTATTCTCACTCTCCCTCATCTCCTCTGAAAATTGTTATTCCACCTTGATATTATTCATTGAGCGCTTGCCCTCCGTATCGAAGGGTTATATCATAAGTATCACACTATCCTATGTCAAAAATCCGCTTACTATTTATGGGGTTTCTCATGTTTTTTGCACTCATCGCAGCCAGATTACTCTATATCCAAGTACTTCAACCCGATCATTACTCAGCGGACTATACTCAAACTGAAAAGATCGTTCCGAAAAGAGGCCGCATATTGGACCGAAATGGAGAGCCACTTGCATTAAATCAAACCAAATATCAACTGTATGCTGAACCAAAAAATATTGAAAAGAAATTTCAGGTCATTGAACTTCTTAAGGATGAGTTGCTGATTGAGGAAGCTACGCTCGAGGCGCGCTTGGACATGAGTAAAGATTGGGTATCTTTACAAAATGGACTGTCTAAAGAAAAGCGACTTGCCATAGAATCCCTGGATATCGAAGGGTTGGGTTTTATAGAACAAGAAGATCGATTTTACCCTGAAGCTTCACTGGCAGCGCATTTGATTGGCTTTCTGGGAAAAGATGAACGAGGGGAATCCATTGGATACTTTGGGGTTGAGGGTTATTATGATAAAGATTTGGCTGGTTTACCGGGGGTATCAAAATCTGAGCGCGACTTGTTTGGTCGAACGATATTTGTAGGAAATCAAGAACGCATTGAAGCGGGTAATGGTCGCGACATTGTGCTTACTATAGATAAATCAATTCAACACATCATTAAAGAACAACTGAAGATTGGTATAGAACAGTTTAAGGCAAAACAAGCGTGCGCTCTTGCCGTAAAACCAGATACTATGGAGGTGCTTGGTCTGGCATGCCTCCCTGATTTTGATCCTACACATTTTTATGATTTTGCTGAAGAGGATTTTGTAAA
>JAQBTX010000063.1 GCA_027624795.1 bacterium
AACATATTAAAAATGCTCGCTATTTAGCTCTCCTTCCTTATACCTCTTATCAAGGGGCATAATAACTGCTATACTCTTTTAATGAACCTTACCGTTATGATTCCCTCTTATGGGGAACTTCTCATTAAATCAGGACAAAAAGTAGATTTTACTACTCCATTTGTACGATCATCACAGGCTCGAAGAGTTGCTCTGCCTGTTTCTGCCATGATGAAATCTTCGCCTAATAATATATTTCGTATGATTAAAAAGGGTATGGGTGACTCTGTTGGAAAAGGAGACTTGCTTGCAGAACAAAAATCGTTGTTTGCAACGAAGCAATACTTTAGCGATGTCCAAGGTACTATAGTCCATATTGATCATGAACACGGAACGGTTACTATAGAAGAAAAAACCGGAAATAATGATACGCTTAATTGTTTCTTTACCGGTGAAGTAGTAGATATTGATCCACAAAAAATCACTCTTAAAGTTCAGAAATCTCATCCTATTGCACTTGCCACAAAAGCTCGGCATAATGGTGGTTCGGTGTATTATTTAAAAGACACGGCTACTGAATATACAGAAGATGATATTGTAAATAGTTATGTTATTGCCGAAACCATTGATCAAATACAGCTTGCCAAGTTGGAAACTCTCGGAGCACACGGGATCATCCTTCCCAAAAAGCACCACGGGTCTGATGCTCTTGATAATTTGATATTACAAGATGAACAAGATTACCAACACCTTATGACTCATCAATTCCCTTATGTTTTAGTAGACCCCAGTTTAGATACTCTTATTTTTTATTCATAATCAATTCTCATGAACGCACCAAGAAAATTTACTGATTTATTATTGTATGCATCAATTGCACTATTGCTTTTTGGATCGGGCTACAAAGTGGCCGAATGGAAGATCACAAAAAATGCCATAACTCCGGCATCATTTACGGTATTTAATGCCACGGGTGATGGATTGCCCGATGAAAAGGGAGAAAATATAGACTTCAAATTATTTTGGGATACCTGGCAAAAAGTAGAAGAGAAATATGTTGATAAGGAAAAAATAGACACCCAAACTATGTATTATGGTGCCATTAAGGGGCTCGTAGCTGCAGTAGGCGACCCCTATACTTTTTTCCTTACACCAGAAGAAAATCAGCAATCAAAAGATGATTTGGGAGGAAAATTTGAAGGAATCGGTGCACAATTAGGACTTAAAGACAATGCTATTATTGTCATAGCTCCGCTCAAAGAATCCCCCGCTGAAAAAGCGGGACTAAAATCCGGCGATTACGTAACCAAAGTCGATGGTGAATCAACTAAAGGATGGACCTTAGTGCAGGCAGTTTCGAAAATTAGAGGAGCCAAAGATACTGTGGTAACTCTCACTGTGTTTCGAACTGACAAAGAATTAGATATTCCCATAAAGCGTGGGCAAATCAAAGTACCTTCAGTTGAGTTAAGCTCTGAAACCCAAAATGGACGATCAGTTGCCGTAATTACCCTCAGTCAATTTGGAGAAACCACTAATACTGAATGGGACCAAGCTACTCAAGAAATAGCAACAAAATGGAAAAATGAAGAAATTGCGGGGCTGGTGATAGATCTTCGTGGTAACCCAGGAGGGTATTTAGAGAGCGCCGTACACATAGCTTCTGAGTTTTTAGAAAAAGGCTCCACCGTACTAACCCAAGAAACCACGGATGAATGGGATCGAGTATACACGGTAAGAAGAGCGGGTGAACTCTTAGATATTCCCCTTTCAGTTATCATTAATGAAGGATCAGCTTCTGCTTCAGAAATACTTGCGGGAGCTCTTCGCGACCATAAGAGAGCAACCGTAGTGGGTCAAAAAAGTTTTGGCAAGGGATCGGTGCAAGAAGCATTAGACTTAAGTGGAAATGCGGGGCTTCATATAACTATTGCGAAATGGATCTTGCCAGAAGGTGAATGGATAAACGGGGTAGGTATTACTCCCGATATAGTAGTTGAAAATGTACCAGAAGAGGGAAATACAATAACCAATGAAACCGACGAGCAATTGAAGCAAGCTATAGGCGCAGTGCTTAAATAGTAGTTTGTCACCAAGGGGGTTGGGGAGTAATCACATATCCTGTATAATACCTCTATGACAGTTCAAAATAACTTACAAACATTAAAGGGATTTCGAGATTTCTTGCCCACTCAGGCTAAGCAAAGACTATGGCTTACGGATGTGCTCCGTAGTGTATTTGAGTCGTGGGGATATGAGCCACTTGAAACTCCTACCCTTGAATATTCGTCACTTTTTGAAGGACAAATTGGGGAAGATGAAAAATTGTTTTTCAAATTTAAAGACCAAGGAGGTCGGGATGTAGCACTGCGCTATGATCAAACGGTACCAACCAGTCGCGTGCTTGCTCAATATAGGCAGGAGATCAAACTGCCCTTTAAACGCTATCAGATCCAACCAGCATTTCGAGCAGAAAAACCTCAAAAAGGTCGGTACCGAGAATTTGTCCAAGCTGATGCCGATATTTTTGGCGTGGAATCACCCATTGCAGATGCTGAAGTAATGGCTCTGAGTTTAGATATATATAAACAAATTGGATTTAAGAATGCTAAGCTTCGCATCAATGACCGATCACTTTTTAAAGATATGCCCTACGAAGCCATAGTGGCTATAGATAAGCTGGCAAAGATTGGGGAAGATGGAGTACTTAAAGACATGGAATCAAAGGGAATTTCATCAAAAGATGCCAAACAGTACCTCAATCAAATTAAGACTATAAAACCCAATGAAACAATCAAATTAGTTTTTGATTACTTAAAAAATGCCGGATTTGACGAAAGTTGGTATGAATTTGACCCCAGTATTGCCCGGTCTTTTGCCTATTCATCGGGCCCTATATGGGAAGTGGTCATACCCGATGCAACGGGTGGATCTGTACTTGGCGGAGAACGATATGACAATCTCATAGAATCTATATCTGGCGTGCGGATTCCTGCAACTGGATTTGGATTAGGCTTTGATCGCACTCTTGAAGCAGCATTGGAACTTGGATTAGTACCTGAAACAACTGCCGTAGCACAAGTGTTAGTGACTGTATTTGATTCAAGCTTGCTGAGTGAATCAATCAAAATTGCCAAAGAGCTTCGAGATGAAGGAATAACTGCCGATATGTACCCAAATGGTACCGATAAACTGGGAAAGCAGATGAAATACGCCAATGACAAGCAGATTCCCTATGTTCTAATATTAGGCCCTGATGAAGTGAAAAAAGGCGTAGTAAGCTTAAAAAATATGGAAACTGGGGAAGAGAAAACCGGAAAACTTGCAGATCTTTTGATTTAATTAAGTCCCTGTCATCCTGATCCCGCTTAGCGGGAGAAGGATCCATGCATTGTCAATGCCAGAACATGGATCCCGCATCAAGTGCGGGATGACAATCACAAGACGCTTATCGTCGGAGCAACTTGTGTCATCCTCGCGAAGGCGGGGATCCATAAATTAAACTTATGAACATAAATTCAAACATTGTAGTCATCGAGGCTGCACAAGGTGCAGGTGGTGATGAATCCAAATTGTGGGGGAGTGACCTACTGGTTTCCTATGCAAAATTTGCCGCAAAACAGGGATTTAAAGTACAACAAATCGAAGAGAATGTCATAAAAATCTCTGGTCCAGATGCATATAATTATTTTAAATTTGAAACAGGTGTACATCGAGTTCAGCGCGTTCCTTCAACAGAAAAGCGAGGTAGAGTACATACTTCAACGGCGGTAATCATAGTTACCCCACAAATTAACTCACAAGATATACATATAAACGACAGTGATCTTGATTGGCAATTTTTCAGATCTGGTGGCGCTGGAGGTCAGAATGTAAATAAGGTCTCTTCTGCCGTAAGGCTCCTTCACAAGCCAACTGGCATAGTGGTTACCACAAGTAGGGAACGCACCCAGCTGGCAAACCGCCAAATAGCGAAAGAATTACTTGCCGGTAAATTGTATCAACTCGAAGAAGAAAAACGCCTTGGCATAGTAGATTCATTTGTCAAAGAAGGTGGGTCAGGTGAACGATCAGATAAGATGCGAACCTACAATTTCCCCCAAAGCCGGCTTACGGATCATAGAATCAACAAAAGCTTCCACAATCTAGAAGATATCATAGATAGTGGAAGATGGGATAAGGTGTTTAAGATGTTGAAAGAGAAGATGAAGTAGGGTTGAAATAATCCCGGGGGTTACGAAAATAACTTCGTATAATATATCTAAGTAATGGTTTAATGGTAAAATTATTCGTATAAAAATGAGTTAAGTGAAATTTAATTCAGAGCCCCTAGAATAGCAAAGTTTTTAATTTATAAAATTC
>JAQBTX010000013.1 GCA_027624795.1 bacterium
GTTTTCGTGATGTGGGACACAATATCGAAGTTATCTTCGACAAAATATTCTAGATTCAACTTATTGATCATCTGTTCTTTAAATACATGAGGTTGTACATTTTCCTTGTTATGGTAGGTTCCTTTAAAATACTTCTTTGCATTCATGCGTTTGAGCCACCAGTCAAAATCATTTGTTAAACATTGGTATCTGCTCGTTATTATGTAAGGTTCAATACGCCCTTCATCTGCAAGTTTTTTTATATCTTCAAAGCCCGGGGCAATAAACATGCTCGACCAATGCACCATTTTCCACATAAGTTGTTCAATAGGCGAGTGTGGGTAATAAAAGTGCAACTCTTTCTTCTCAGTTCCTCCCATGATCTTTTTTACTGCAAGAGTGATGGGACGAAATATGCGTGCAGGATTGTAAAGAAGAACCCCATCAAGGTCAAATCCTATTTTGAGTGGCTTTGTCATGATTTTTTATTATACTAGATACATGCTACCGATATTACTTGATGTAGGATTTATCAAAATTTATACCAATGGGGTATTTATGGTACTTGCATTTTTTTGGAGTGCCTTCTTTTTATGGAAAAATATTTCTCTTACCGCCTTTAAAGAGGATGAAATATTTGATGGGGTGTTTTTCAGCTTACTGGGAAGTTTGATAGTTGGCAGACTGCTCTATGTATTACTTCATGCATCTGAATTTGGACTTAGTTTGCTGCGGATCATCCTTATTAATGGTTACCCGGGAATATCACCATATGGAGCTCTGGCAGGGCTCTTTTTCTTTGGATATCTCTTTGCATCATCTCGCAAAATATCGTATGGAAAATTAGTAGACTATGCTATAGCTCCGATTTTTTTAGCTTTGGGAATCATGAAGCTGGGAGCTTTTTTTGCGGGAACAGAAGTAGGTTCAGAAACAGACTTTCTTTTGGTGCTTGCCTACCCACATCTGGATGGTATGCGTCATCTTACACCCCTGTATGAAAGTTTACTCTTTTTTGGGGGAAGCTATATTGCACATATGATTCTTATGGGAATCCGAAGAAATAAATGGTATCCAGGCTTCAATTTTGTAGTGTTTGCGGGAATCTATTCTTTCATAAGTTTAGTATTTGACCCCATTAAGGCATTTCGTACTATCATATATGCCGTGAGCTTCGATATGATAGTAAGTAGCATTATCCTATTGACAATTTTGGGGTACATGCTCTATTATTTTAGAGATCCGATTATTGATCGATTTAAAAAGAATAGTAAGGAAAAGAAACAATAATATGAAAGCAAATATAAAATCCATATTGGAACAAGAACTCATCACCACTGATGAGCGCATGAAAACACTTAAGCAAAGCGATCCATTTATGGACCCTGATCATGTAATAGATAACGCAGCAGTAGATACTGATGTTCGAGAGCAAGAAGCTCACATGCGTATAGAGGCAGAGACGGAAGAATTGAATGATCGTGTTTTAACCATAAATGAAGCACTCAATCGCGTAGAAAAGGGGACTTATGGCTCCTGTAAGCGGTGTAATACAACCATTCCTGATAAGCGACTTGAGCTTATTCCAGAATCTTTGTATTGTGTTGCTTGTGAAGAAGAACTCAAGAGGTGACACTCCCATTTCGTGTTAAAGTTAGGTATGCGACCAAAAACTCCCCGACATCTCTATATACTTATCATTGTATTGGTAGGGTTGTATTCTCTTTTTAAGCTTTATCAACTGGTCTCTCAATCACTTTTTGGCGTTGCACCAGATAGAATCAATATTGTTCTTTATGGGCCTGAAACATTTTACTACTCTCTTGATAGGGCGAATAATCGTGATTATGCCATAGCATTTCAACCAGATCTAAAAATAGATGTTCCCGGCGGATATGGCATGTACCGAGTAGGATCGCTTGGTAAACTAGCGGATTTAGACGACGATCCGAACTTAATCAAAAACACATTTTCTCTTACTACCACAACTTTTGTACATTATGTTTTCTCAAATAACACAAACGAGGTATATTACGGAGAAGAAATACCGGTACTCCAAAAACCAGCACTCAAAAAGATATTATTTGAACCCAGCAATGCATCAGTCTTAGATAGAATATATTTAGTACTCATGTTACTGGGGGATAGTGCCAGTAACTATCAGCCTATATCATTTATAGAGCAGAAAGAAGCGATATTTGATGATATATCTTTTGAAAATGAGTTGTTTTTTGATGAGAGCATCGGGTTACTTTTTCAAGAAACCTACAGAGATGAACACGCGAGTATACAAATACTCTATACGGGAACGTATGCTACCGCATCACGGATCAGTGATTTATTGGAAGGAAATGGTATACGGGTAAGCGACATATCGTATGATATTGATAGTAATACCAATTGCATGGTAATCTATTCAGCAGATAATCCCTCTCAAACAGCGCGCGATCTGGGAACGCAGTTTGGATGTACCCTACGCTTCGGGAAAACAGATGTCTATGATATACTATTTATTCTGGGTGAAATAGAACAGAAGTGGAAGGTAAAAAACAAGTAGTTAGGAAATTAAAATGGTATTGATTATTATCCTCATATTATCGGTGCTCTCATTTCTCTTTGCGTGGTGGTCTATGAAGGATTATTATATTCCTGAACATATTGCCCGGCTCCTATTGGTAAAGAAGTTAAAAGGGTCAATCATCTTTTTCAAAGATAAAGTGGAGCATTATTCTTCATCTTCTCCTCCTTCATCTTCCATCTGAACAATGCCGCTGAGATCTTTTCTACTCTCAAACTCTTCCCATTCGTTATCATTGAGCCCCTCATCTTCAGCTGGGTCATCATCGTCGGAATCATCATTATCATCATCATCTTCATTGATAGATAAGTGATGGATATCAGAAAGCATGACGTGAGGGTTTGCGGGGAATGAGGGATAGCGCTCTACTTTTTTACCCTTGAAAACTTCGCTTATGAAAATAACTACTTCAGAAAGGTCAGCAGCTTTGATATATGCGCGGTATTCACTTCCTTCTTGCATAAAATAAGATATCCGTTTAGATATATCATCGGGAAGGCACCCTATATATTCATCGTTTCGGGATCGTGCTTCAAGTTTGCGTCTTTTTTCTTTCAGAATGATTTCTTCTCCAACATTGAGTCCTGCGAGATCTTCCTTTTTACCCAATGTTACCAACGATATAGTGCGTGTTTTGCCTGGAATATCGAGAAATAATTCTGAATTATATTTGGAAGCATGAGTATGGCGATTTTTTTTCTTATCTAACAGTATTTCAATTTTCTCCAAATGGTCTTCCGCAATATTATTATTGGGTTGAAGCTTAAGAACCATCTTAAATTGTTTTGCCGCGTCTTGTAATTTGTTAGTTTGCAAAAGTGCATATCCTAATCGTTGGAAGGCGGGTATTTCTTCGGGCAGGAGTTTAGTAATCTTCTTGTTTAGGGCTACTGCTTCTTCCCAATTAGAATTCATTGCAGCTTCAATTGCTTGCTGTTCCAAGATGTCATATTCGGTTTCCATGACTCAGAGTATAGGGAAATTACCATGAAAGTCAAGAGGAGATTTTGCTATAATTGCCACATGCGCATACCTCCTCTTCCCTCAATTTCACTGAAGCGTTTTAACACATTTTTCTCGGTTATCCCAGCCCGGCTTCGTATTCTATTAGCAACAGGAATCATGATGATAGGTATTACTGCCAGCACCTTTTTTCCCCTTGGATCCGCATGGCTGTGGTTTATAATTATACTCACGATTTGTGCCTATGTGACAACCTATATAGCGATATATGAAGGGATCGATGGGGTAGAGTGGTACCTTTTATTCATAATGCCCATTTTCTTTACCCTTGCTCTCTACTTATTCTATTTCTTATTACCTGTTCGTTGGCTTACACGGTTGCCGTTTCTGATGATATTTGCTGCTGGATATTATTCAATACTTCTCACATCAAACATATTTAATGTCGGAGTAGAGAAGAGTATACAGCTCTATAGGGCAGCATTTTCCATAAATGTGTTGATGCAAACTATCATTATATTCCTATGGTCAGTGGTGGTATTTTCATTCCGCTTCAACTTTGTCATTTCAGCACTTATCATAAGCTCAATAGCGGTATTGGTTTCTGCTCAACTCTTATGGACGGTGACATTGAGACAATCTCTTGAGATCAAATTAGTGCGATATGCGGGAATTCAGGGAATTGTATTGTTTGAACTTTGTATGGTTCTTGCTTTTATGCCTTTTAAGCTCAATATAGCAGCTTTGATTTTCACAGCAGCCTATTATAGTAGTATAAACATTTTATATCATTACTCCGGAGAGCGGCTTTTCAAAAACGTAGTACGTGAAAATAGCCTTGTTTTTATATTTGTCTTCATCATTGCATTGTTTACCATATAGAGAAAATAGACCTGCAACATTATATTTTATGAGCCCCACAAAGGAGAGAAGAGAGGAGAGGGGTAACTCAAAATTCCAGTGGTAAGTATATGACCTATAATAATAATTATTAAAACTATAGGATAAACATAAAACATACGTTCGTACATAATTATATACATGAATACATAAGTATATATATGGTTTGATATACTTATGTCAAAAGGAGATTGCTTCGTCGTATACACTCCTCGCAATGACAGAGTGCTATTGAGGTTAAATTAGTAAATTTAGATTATTATAACAATCTAAATTGCACTTCTTTGGGAGTTATTTGCATCAAATATGAGTAAATATGAGGCTAAAACCATCGATTTAGATTATTGTAAGGCTCTATACATGATGTTTTCTGCAGTGCCAAAACTGGATCATTGGTGAAATATACCGTTATACGCAAAGTATGTGGATAACTGCTAGAGGAAGCCACCCCTCTTGACATATGTCATTGCGAGCGGAACAAAGTGGAGCGTGGTAATCTAAAGAGAGATTGCTTCGTCGTTATTACTCCTCGCAATGACATGCTTAAAGAAGATATAACCAGCTTATATTCTCTAATAAGCAGCCATTGGCAATAATGGCAAAAATGACCATTATGAGGCGGGAGAACAGAAGAGATATAACGTCGTAAAATGAATCTTTTACGACGTTATGGTTAAAAGGTGCGAGGGGAGTGCGTTTTTATGCATTTTAATCAAAGATATTATTTCTCTCTTTTATTTTCTATTCTTCCCTTAAAAACCCATTATTCTCTCTTTCTATTTTCCCTTATTCTTTCTCCCTTTATATGGTATACCACTACCCTACTATAGATTATTGTGAGGCTCTAAAGCTCAAAATGTGGCTAATATCCCCTCCTCTAGAGGCTATTTAGTCCTAAACACGAAGCACTAAATCCTAAGTTCTAAGCTCTAAATCCTAAACGCTAATGATTCGCAGAGCATTGGGATATTTCATGTCATTGCGAGCGCAATGACAAATTAAACTCCTCGTTTTAGGTTCAAATAGGAATCGAGAAGGAAGCTGAAGTAGTATTTGGGGGAGATAATGAGATCTTGAGTATAGAGGTAGTTGACTTCAAATCCGCCAAAGCCGCGCTTGAACAAACTCAAACCTTCCCAAGCGCGGGGAGTTCGACCTTTATCAAAAACCCCATGAAAACTGTAGTAAGTACATCCGCGACGTTTTGCTTCCATTATAGAATGCCATTGCAAAAGATATGCTGCCGGATAATGCGTATGAACCGATGCACCCTGGTGATAAAAGCCACAGGAGCTGGTGAAGATGACTAAAGATGCAGCTAATTTTTTAGACAGGCCTTCTTGGGCAAATTCTGGGGGTATAGTTTCATTGGGATTGTTGTGAAAGCCTGAAATAAAGAAGACCGCATTCGATACTGTATCAAACGCTTCAAACTCGGAGCGAATTGAGTGATCTGAATAAGGTTGGAATTGTTCACGCTTTGCCGTTTTATGATAAAGCGATAAAAAGTCATCCGCTGCATCCACCACTTGGTGTTGGGTTACTTGAAGTCCATCTTTTTGCGCGCGGCGAATTGAATAGCGCGTATTTTTGCGCATGCCTGCCAAAAGCTCTTCTTCTGATTGAGTCACATCAAGCACACTCATCGATTCGGCATGGACATAGATAGGGGCGGTACGATACCCAAGATTCAAGAACAATTGCTTATGATCGTCATCTCGAGCAAGAGGCGGAGCTATACGTATAAACCAGAATCCTTCCTTTTTAGCGAGATCAGTCAAATAGTCAGTGATCGCTTTGAGGTGAATTTGAATACGGTCACGATCAGTTTCTGGTACCGTCTGGGTGAGTTTGTGGGTTTTAATAGCAAAAAGCGGACCATGAGGGACAAAGAGATAGGCGCCGCGCTTGGATCGAATTTTTACCACAAGCGCTATGGCAACAAGAGCATTATCATCAAACAAGCCAAGCCTCAGAATCTCTTTTCCAGATGCTTCTTGAAATAAGCCCCATTCCCATGAATGATGAAATGAAGGAGCTCCCACTGATTCAAAAAATGAATTCCATACGGCTTGATCGGTAAGGTGTTGTATGTTCATAGAGTTAATTGACGGGCTTTATTGACAATTTGTAAAATGCCTTCTGATTCTGTCACTGAAATATGAGTGGGTAAATTGAGTGTGCAAGTAGAAAGCTTCTCAGCTTTGGGACAGGATCCACTTTTGTACCCTACATCCATCAAATCAAGCTCCTTAGGTGCTACCACCTGAGTGTACCAATTGCCTAAATAGATGTTGTATTTACGCGCAAATGCTTGAATTTCATCGCGGTGTTTCGTAATGTATGGAAATCGATTGAGAGCATATTGATAGGTTGAAAATTGTTTCGGCTCAAGTCCATAGTAGTAAATTGTCGATATGGCTTTTCTTCTCTGGTAGACGTCGTTAAATCTATCTAGCTGTTCAAGCATGAATATCGCAGCTACATTCGGGTAGGTTTTGAGCATGAGAGTATCAAATTTCCCCCTTTTTTCTCGAGGGGTGACTTCAGGAACAATAAGATTACATTGTTTGAACAAAAAGTGCAGCATCTTACCAATAGCGATATGATACAACCCATAAATTACAACAACAAGTATTTTATAGAAAATGAGCTGTAATAAGAACCATGTTGAAGGATTTGGGAGCTGTCTTTCGGCTTCTTTCATAATCTTCCCTACTCTCT
This sequence comes from bacterium, assembly GCA_027624795.1. GTDB lineage: Bacteria > Patescibacteriota > Microgenomatia > UBA1406 > GWC2-37-13 > UBA1450. The sequence goes on from JAQBTX010000013.1 coordinate 7,145, forward strand.
CTGCTCGAGTGGCTATGGCTCCTCCAAATACTGATGAAAACAGCTTTGATCTGCCAAATGACATGAGAACTGCGCCGGTAAATCGCTTATTTTTAAATACGTCTTGATCAAATCCATGAGCTACATCTTCAATAACGTGAAGTTTTTGTTGGGTAGCAAACTGAAGTATTTTAAGCCTGTCATTGGGTGTTATACCAAAGGTATGTTGTAAAATAAGCACTTTACACTTTGGTGAGCATTTCTTTTTAAGGTCAGTTACATCGATACTATAATCTTGCTCAGTAATATCTACATACACGGGTGTAAATCCCAGATCAAGGATGGGAAGTACGACTGCTTCACAGGTAAATGCCTGAACCAACACTTCATCATCTTGAGCTAAATTGAGCGAGCGAAGATATTGATATAACGCTCCCCTTCCCGTGAGAAAGAGTGAGATATGGGTATCTAAGGAAAAGAATTTTGATTTGAGACGTCGTTTAAGGTTATAGAGTTCTTTACCTCTCCTCCACCGCCATGGTTGGAATAACAGGCTAAAAGCCAAAAGTGCATCTCTCCCCTTTTCATTTGGTCCAAAGTCTGTTGATATCATATAAGTTGATTGATAATGGATGGTGCAAATCTCCCCTCTATCAAGATGAGCGTGTCATGATTGGCACGAGAAAGAACGTCTCTGATGAGTGATGAGACGTCGTTAAATGTAAATACGTTCTTTTCAACACTGAGTTGTCCCCATAATTCATCGGTTGTAAATACGGTAGTATCATATTTTTTAATTTCCTCAAGTACTCTTTGGTATGACTCCCTCTTCTCTACTCCCAGCTCGATGACTCCTTGCGTGATGATCATTTTCTTTTGCTGGGGAAATAACGACATGGTTCTGAGGGCTGCGATAAAGCCATCAATATTTGCTGTTAGACCGTCATAAAGGACTATACTCTCCTTTGGCCCGGGGTGGGTAGAAAGCTTTCCCGTTATTGGTTTGATTGAAGATATTACCTCTTCAATTTGCTTCTCATTCATACCCAAATCAAGCGCACACGCTATGGCGGGAAGAAGATTTTGTATGGAATGCTCACCCAGAAGCCGAGTTTTAATAATAAGGGTCGTACCCTTATAGGTTACCGTCGCTGTGGTTTGAAGTGATGTTAGATGCATCTGAGTTGCAATAATATCCGCATCGTTTGACGAGCCGTATAGTATCTTTTTCCCCACAAGTGGTTGCATTGATGGGGCTCCCTCATAGATATAGATCCTTCCTTCTGCGGGAACTTGAGTGAGAATATAGGTTTCTTCATCTATGATGGCCTGACGACTTCCATATAAGTCAAGATGTTGGTTTCCCAGAGGAGTGAGAATGGCATGGTGTATGGGTACAAACTGAGCAGAAGTGCGCACCTCTCCCCTCTTGTAGGCTCCAAATTCTGCAATAAAATACTCAGTTTCACTCGTCACATTATTGAGTATCGATAATGCGATTCCTACATCTGCATTCATATTTTTATCTGTTTTGGCAACTTTATATTTGCTTGACAAGATGTGATGCAAATATTCTTTCACCGAGGTTTTACCATATGACCCCGTCACGCCAATCACCACTGCTTTAGACTGTTTCATCTTTGCTTTGGCCCGTTTAATAATCGACAATCGGTAAAAATGGGCAGGAATACTGGTGATAATTACTCCAATACCTACGAAAAGAAGTGCAGACAAAGGAGCAAATGGTCCGATGAATGTGACTATTGTTACTGCCAGTGGATTTACAAATCCCGCATAACTTATCATCACCAACATCATTCCAACAATAAGCACCAGAAGGATGTTTCGAACAGTCAGAGCAGGCCGTTTTACATCCAATGTATAGAGAATTTTGCGGATTCCAAATTCTTTTATGGTAGAAATAAAACGATCAAAACGATATTCTTTGATTTGAAAAAGGTAGATGAGATGAATACTTGCATATCCAACCCAAATAAGGACAAAAAAGAACAGAATTTGCATGCATTAATTATACTTGATGGGACGTTTGAAAGAACGCGATTACACACTATCCTGAGTAGGAGTGATAACGACGACCAAAGCATCTATGTTCTGTCATCCTGAATTTGATTCAGGATATATCTGACTGAGATGCTGAATTTTTTCTTATTCATTCTTTTCTCCATTATCCGCGCTTCCAACAAAAGGCAACTGTATTTGTTTACTTGCACTAAAATGTTTTATAACATTTATGATTTCATAATCAGTTTTCAAGCCGTTTTCAGTCATCCATGCTTTTTTCTTTAACATTACCTCAAGCGCATCTGCTTTAGAAAATGAAATTTTTGCTTCTTGAACATTTTTTATAAACTGTTCATCTTTTACATTAGCAAAAAATGTATTATTGCCATCACTAAATTTCCACTTATTACCCTCCGCAAATGAAACCATAACTGCTTGTAGTGTAGTTTTTATCGTTTGGTCTTCAACTAATTGTTCGGTTATACCAGTAAGCTTATAATACTCCTTTTCTTTTTTTATAACCGTTGTAGTTGTTTTCTTGTACTCTATAGAGAATGTATCAATCCCATCTTTAACTAGAGGATTAGTAACAATAATCTCTAGTGCTTTTCTAACATTTATATTTTGATAAGCGGTAATTACCTTTTCTTCTACTTCTTTTTGTTCATTGTCGACCTCTACTATCAGCATTCCTTTTTTTCCCGATTTCGTTATCTTAGTAATATCTCTATTTTTTAACCATTGAATAAAAGGGAATAGTCCAAAACCATTAGTGGCATTTAATCCTAATAAAGCAAAAATTGCAACTACAGTAATACCTTCAGCAGAGGTGAAATAAGTAGTAAGTTGATCTTGAATACTCTGTACTAATGAAAAATCAACCTTAAAACACCCTGTCTTAAATGAACCTTTTACATTTACTTGCACTTTTGTTGCATCACCATATACTATTTGATTAGTTTCTTGAAGTAAATCGCCTACCGCAATTAAAGCAGGCGCAAGGTCTCTAACATCCATTTCATTAGTTTGAAGAGCTGGGCCATCATAAAGAATTTGGAATTCTGCTTTATTCATACTTTCAGTATACATAAAATAATAAACTGTTTGAAATCAATTACACATCATATGGACAAAATTTACAAATATTAGAAATGAAACATCCCTCCCTCCGCCTTTGGCCGAGTACTCCCTTCTCGAAGGGAGACTTACTAGAAATTGGATCTCTCGCTAAAAGATGCTGAAACAAGTTCAGCATGACAACATATGGATTCTTCGTTTCACTCAGAATGACAATCTATGGATCCTCCCCCGAGTACTCTGGGTCTGGATGACATAAGACTGGATCCCGCATCAAGTGCGGGATGACAGGAGAAACCCCTTCATAGCATCCCATACTGCCTGTGGATCTTTGATAGGCAAATTGTGCGTGGCTCCAGGAATGACATGAAGAACTGCATGGGGAATGAGTTTCTTAAGCTCATAAGCCCAATGAGCGGGAGTATAGGTATCCTCTTCTCCCCAGACTATAAGCGTGTCATTTTTGATTTTTTTAACATCTTCGGTCAGATCATGGGTTATGATTTTACGAAAATTTGTTTCTAACTGGGGAAATTTCATAAGATCTGAATCTCTATGAAAAAGCTGGTAATAGAGTTTTTTTAGAATGGGTTTTACTAAATCTACGACAAATCGTGTTGCTGGTGGCATATCTTTGGCAAGTTGAGCCGCTGTCGAAACCTTATTCTCCCTTTTATATGAACTGTTACAGAGTATTAATTTACGAAACGTATGTGGGTAGTGTGCTGCAAGATAAATACCCAATTCTCCGCCAAATGAGTGACCAAAATAATCTGGTTTTGTAAGCTTTTGATCTGATATAAAATCAAGAATCATTAATGCATACCCTTCAACTCCCCAGTGTTTGGGTGGATTGTCGCTTTTGCCAAAGCCGGGAAGGTCTATCAAATATACAGTGTGGAGTTTGGATGCGAGGGAACCCAGATCATGAAGGCTATATAAATTTCCTCCCCATCCATGAATCATGATAAGCGGTTTGCCAGAGCCATATTTTTTGAAATGTATCTTTCTATTAGATAGATGTGTGTACATATTTTTCTCAAGTATCTTTTCATGTGTCATGCTGAATTTAGTTCAGCATCTTTAAGATCCTGAAACGAGTTCAGGATGACAATGGGTTTAAAAGAATAGGCCCTGCTTCTATTTATCTGTTATAGGAGAACTGGAATCAATCGCTTCTATAAGTGCATTCTTGAAATCTTCTGGACTTGCGGGTGGGCTAAACGAAATGCCATCTAAAAACAATGAGGGGGTTCCCCGAACTTGTGCTGTAATACCGGTTTGGTAATCTTCTGCAATACTATCTTTAACTGCTTGTGAATTATAGGTTTCAGTGAACTTCTCGATATCTAGTTCAAGTGCGGTTGCATATTCTACAAAAGTTGGGAAGGGGTCACTAAGCTCACTCCATTCGCTCTGGCGTGCAAATAACATATCATGCATTGGATAAAAAGCCTTTTGAAGCGCTGCAGCTTCTGCAGCTTGTGATGCAGCCCGTGCATTGGGGTGAATGTCGTCTAAGGGAAAATGTCGATATACAAAGGTGATGTTTGATTCTACTGTATCTACAAATTCTTTATCGGCGTGTAAGGCTTGCAATGCTCCGGCAAATGACGCGCATCCCCCACATTGAAAATCACTAAATTCCATAAGCACAATCTTATTGTTTGGTGACCACTTTATATGATCAGATTCTGCTGCTTTTGCAACTTCGGGAAAGAATGACGCAGAAGGTTTGCTGGTAAGGAGGTAAGCAATACTTAAAAAAGCAAATAGTCCAAGAATTGAACCTATTATGAGGGTGATTTGTTTTTTTTCCATGTACTAACTATACCATATTGGGGACTTGGATAAACTCTAAATCCTAAATCCTAAACTCTAAACTAATGGTATACTGATTTCGTTAATAATTCAATGATTTTATGAATAAAGGATTAATGGTCGGAGTAATAGTATTATTGATAGTAGGCGGTGTATATATGTATAGTTCTCGTCAAGCAGCTCCACAAGAAAATGGTGATGCAATGGTAAAAGAGGAAGTAATGGAAGCAAAGCCAGAAGGTGAAGCCATGATGAAAAAAGAAGAAGGCGCCATGATGGAAGAGGTGGATTATACGCTTGATTTGCAAAACTTCTCATACGCTCCCAATGTAATGGAAGCAAAAGTAGGAGAAACACTGAAGGTAAAAATTGTCAATGTAGGTGGATTTCATGATTTTGTGATCGATGAACTAGGTGTAGCAAGCAGTCAGATTGGCGAAGGAGAATCAGAAGTAGTTGAAATAGTGATTCCCGCTGATGCAACGGGTGAATATGAATTCTACTGTAGTGTAGGAAATCATAGAGCTCAAGGCATGGTTGGAACTCTGATGATTGTGGAGTAATTATTGAAACAACCTAAACCGTCAGCCACAAGCTGGCGGTTTTTTGTGGGTTAGGTAGTTAAATGCTTATTTTGTTCTAGGGCGGTAATACGATTATTATGATTGTCGAATGTAACAGAAGTAAACTCAAGAAAGCCATTGGCCATACCATCGAAGCGTTTATCAATCTGAATTTCTAATGAATCAAATCTATTCTCAAGATTGTCAAATCTAGTTTCTAATGAATCAAATCTATTCTCAAGATTGTCAAATCTAGTTTCTAATGAATCAAATCTATTCTCGAGATTGTCTAACCGCTTATTGATTTGTATTGCTTCTCGCTTAAGTATATCGATGTCACTCTTAATATCTCCCACTTTATGGTCTAGGAATCGGATTAACCCTTGTATAGAATCAATCTTTCTATATATATTGAGAAATTCAGATTCAAATTTTTCTACTAGTCGATTCTCTAGCCTCTCCTCAGATTCTCTGAACATCTGCTGCATTGCCTCGAGCGTGATGGTTATTTGATCATTTGGCATGGTTTCATGATAGTGTAGTTGTATAAGTATGTCAAGATATAAAGAGGCGGAAATACATACTAATTGACTATCAAGAATCTATGATTATATTTTCGATTTATTTTCGTAGCTGAAGAAAGACTATTACTGCAATTAAAATAAGTATCAAAAAAGGAAGAATTTGAAGTGCTGCCAGCGCAAGGAGAGCCAGAATGAGGAGCACTACTAGCACTCCTCCTAAGGCTGGTGAATCTTTCAGGATTGTTTTAAGGGAGTCTAAAATGGTGCTAATGATTTAAGGATAGCAGAGAATGTCATTCCCGCGAAGGCGGGAATCTAGTCTGGATCCATTGTTGTAGTCGAGATGACATGATAATCATATTTATATGGGAGGTTGTATCAGTAGTGAAAAATACTAGAGTGATCTACCACACAATCTCTACATCTGATTGATCCTTGAGTGTAAGGGTGAGATGCGATGGATCGTACATGCCAGATACTAATACGCGACGATTGAGATATTGATTCATATTGAGGGTCGGCGGAATAATAAGAAAAGTGATGCGATCTTCTGCATCTACCAAGATATATCTACTTATTACTGGTGTTGGTGACTGATTGGAGTCTCCTGGTGTTTGATAGGTGGCAGTAATAGTGCCGAGTTTTGAAATGGATAGGGGCGCTGGTGTAGCGGTGGGTTCCATAATAATGATGGGTGTGGGGGTGGGAATGGCTTCGATTTCTTTTTTCTTGGAATATTGACCCAGACTAAAAAAGCCTTGAAATATACCCATCATAACCATAAGAAATACCGGTAGTGCAATAAGCGGAATATTCATTTTGAAATTAAATGTCGTAGTTTGATGTTTGCGAATATAGTCAAGCCATTTAAGAATCTTGACAAAGGGGTTATTCACTTTGATTGATACTAATGGATCGTCGTATGTTGATTTCTTGGTTTCTGTATGGGGAAAGGGAGTTTGTACTTTTGATTCGGTCGTTATGTCTTTGAAGGGAATAAAATGCCCATCTTCATCACGAACTTGTTTCTTGCTGTATTCACGGCGCTTTTTGGCAGTGTAAGCCATGGGTTTAGTATGCTAGAGATTAAGGGTGGTGTCAAGAGGGGTGGTGATGTATTGAGCTTTACGATCAAAATATCTTCCGGACTTTTTAGAGGCTTTCGCAACAAACTTAAGCGCCTCATTGTAGGCCCGATTGATTATCTTCGAGTCTTTAGAGTATTGTGCATATTCTTGTTTTTGCTGGGCGGTTTTCATAAGTGTAATCATTATATATGTGCTTATGAAGGAAAGTCAATGTGATATTTTTCCGTAAGGAAGTGTTGCAACATTGGAAGAGCATGTGCTTTAAAAGGCTCTCCATTAATCTGTGGATTTACTTGAATGGCATTTACTATTGAAGTGATTTGACTTTCACTGAAGGTATTAATTTTGAGAAGCATATGAATGATTTGATTTGAAGTTTTAAAACTGTTACTTTTAAGAAAAGCGTCTAAAACTGAATCTATAATCCTCTCTTTCTTTTTAATAAATTTATCACTCTCATATAAAATAAAAAAAGTGGTTGTTGCTAATTCTAATAACATATCAGCATTATCTGATTTGCAATTATATGCTTGTAATCTATTTATAAATCCAGGAGGATTAGTGTCATCAAGTTTAATGGGAATTATTTTTTTGTCTGATGCTATAGCTATACCAATTTCTTGATTTGCGTAAGCAGAATCAGGAAAGTATTTTGATATGAGTGCGATAACTACATCAGTCTTACTCATGCTTTTAAAGATCTCTTCATGAAAATCATTAGCAACGGGAATATCGTCATGAGCGCAAAAAGCCTCAAAGCCACAGATCATTCTAAAATAATTTTTTAATGTTCCAGCAAACTGCTTATCTTGACTAGAATGACTAATAAATACCTTTATGTTACCCATGAGCGACTTTTTGAATTGATGAGTAATTACATTTTAACAGATATTGATGCAGTGAGATATAATTTTCTACATAATTAACCGGATAAAATCATTGTTTTTAGCTTTAAAATGATATAATGCACACATGTCAGATAGAACAGATGCATTACTTACCGATGGTTTAGCACAGGGTTATGCTGGAATTAAAAAGCCTGAAAACGTCCAAAGAGCTAGTTTTACTGGAAAGGAAAATAGTTACATAAGCCCAGAGGGCGGTCATTATCACGACGAGTGGTTTGCTATAGATAATGGAGGCGGCCAGGAATTGGCAACAGAAGGAGATGAACAAGGCACAAGGCTATACGGAGGCGGCGTAATTCCCGTTGAAGAACTTCAAAAACTTGGTCTTACAACAATGGACGTAATACATCGTTTAATAACGAGCGTCAAAGAGCTTAAAGAGAAAACAAGACTCCATGAACCATGCTCCCTAGAACTTCCAGATGGTTGGAACTATAATTATGAAATACTTAAAAAAAGTGAAGAAGTGCCACTAACAATTGGTTATGAATCTATTACCTTCAATGGGAGAGAAGTTTTTGCTCATGGCCATATACTCTCACCAGTGAAATAAGCTGCCTCATTAATTAAGATTCTGGTTAAGCCAGAATGACTGGATCCCGGATCAAGTCCGGGATGACAAAAGGGGCTCTTATACTCCAAATCCACGGCATGATGCCATTAAAAAGCTGTTGTATAGCTCCGTTGCGGCATTTTGACCGGCATGTACCCGGCATCTGAACCGGCATCGGCATGATGCCGGCTGCAGGGCTTTGGGACAGTAAAAATGCCGCAAGGATCTAACTATTATTTTTTTTGGAAAAAGCGGGAAACATCCCTCCCCCCGACGTTTCGCCAGCTGGAGGAGTCGGGGTACTCCCTTCTCGAAGGGGAGACCTGTGAGATTCTGGACCCTCCATAGGCGGGCAAAGCAAGCCAGAATGACAGTGAAAGGGATCCCTCCGCTACGGTCGGGATGACAGCTCGGCTCCGATCATCTCTTTTAACTCCTCTATCCCCTTCCCCGTTTGAGCTGATACTACGATCATTTTTGCAGGGACTCCCTTATCTAACGCTGATTTATCTGCTGAGGTTGCGGCATCATATTTATTGAGGACATTAATAATTGGTTTATCGTGAATTCCCAAATCGGTAAGAATTTGCTCTACCACTCGTTTTTTTTCATTCATACGTGGGTCACTCACATCGATAACATGCAAAAGAGCATCGGCATGAATGGATTCCATAAGCGTTGATTTGAAGGCATCGATGAGCGATGTTGGGAGGTCTTGAATGAAGCCAATCGTGTCGGTAATCATGACTTTGGTAGTGCTTTTTGTCAAGTAGATATGCCCTACCGCGCTATCGAGCGTTGCAAAAAGCTCATTTTTAGCATAGTTTTTTTTGTTCGTGAGTATATTAAAAAGCGTGGTTTTGCCCGCATTAGTGTACCCAACGATTGATACGGTTTTAAATCCTTCACGACGTCTTCTTTCCAGTTGTTGTTTATGATGCGTTGTGAGCTTTGCAAGCTCATCTTTTACCTGTTTCATCTGGCTTCTCCAGTGGCGTTTCATAAGTTCTACATTGGTCTCCCCTATTCCCCGCCCTCCGATACCACCGGCCTGGCGGCCAAGCGTTTTGGCCAGGCCGTACATGCGCGGCCCCATGTGGCGCATTTTTGCCAGATCGATCTGTAACTTTGCTTCTGCAGTACGGGCGTGTTTGCTAAAAATATGAAGAATCAAATCAACCCGATCCCACACTTGTATGGTGGGGTTTGAAACCCAGAATGCTTGGAGGAGCTCATAGAGTTGAGTTGGTTTGGCGATGGTATTAATAATTACTATCTCGATATTTTTTTTCTGAATTAAATATGAAATCTCCTCAATCTTCCCCGATCCTATGTAGGTTCCAGGATGGGGTTCAACACGTCTTTCAAAAACTTCCACCAGCTTTCCGCCATCGTAGGTTTCAATAAGTGAAAGTGTTTCCTTTAAATTAATTGCAGAATCTTCTTTGGAAATGCGGGGGTGGACAATATCGACGAGTAAGATGGTGGTTGATTTCATAGGTGAGACCACATTATACATCCTTAGATCTCTTTACTTCTCAGATTGTATAAAGCTTATCATCAAAACTGATCCTACCAACAGCACAATTCCTAAGATATTGGCAAAACTTAATATCTGCGCTTCTCCGTAGGGATTAAGAGGGGTTATCGCAATAAATATACTAACCACCGGGAACATAAGTTCAGCAAACGTAGATACTTTTGCCGGAGTTTTTTGCAATCCTTTATAATACAAATAGATTGCCAGTGCACCACCGGTTATACCAGCTATCACAAAAAATCTCCACCACTCCCCTCCTCCAATAGTCATTGGGTTGAAAACCTGTCCCAGAAACAGTGAAAAGATATAGGCAATAGGAACCGCAAGGAGCATCCGCAACCCAGCAAGTGCGGGAAAAGGAATGTGTTTAAGTGCGTGTTTGCTTAAAATAGTGCCGGTTCCCCATGATGCAGCAGCACCAATGGCAAAAATAAATACCAGCTCTTTACCCGCAAATTGAAGTGATACGGGGCTAAAACCAAAACTAATGAGATAGCTTCCAAAAAGTGCCAACAGCGCAAGAATAATAAATTTCATCGAGATATGCTCTTTCAATATGAGTGCCGACAATGCAACTACGAAGAGCGGCTGAAGTTTTTGCAATAAAATAGGTGTTACAAAATCAAATTCGGCAAAACTTCTCCCGAGCGCCTCGGTAAACAACACGGTTCCCAAAACGCTACTCACAATAGTCATGACAAGAAGGATCATCCAGTCATGCTTTTTAAGATTCATAATATCTTTTCTATATCGAATCAAAAATGGACTCAAGATGAGAAACCCTATGAAGTGCTCGATCATCACAATATACGTGCTGGGAATTGTATAGGTAAGCTGAGTTCGAAAGAGTGCGTCGACAGCCCATAAGGTGGCAGCAATCATGATAAATACCGGAGCGAACTTAGGTTGGGACATCTCTAAAGTATAGCATGAAGCTCCTGCTATAATAGATTCACATGAAATACAAACTTTTGGCGCTTGATATAGATGGAACTATTACTACTGATAACAGCCATACACCATCACTAAAAGTATTGGAAGCACTTCAAAAGGCCGCAGAAAAACTTACTATTGTGTTTGTTACGGCGCGTTCTGAAAATTACTTTAAAGAATTTCTCAAAAATATCGATATTCCACATGGGTATCATGTGGTAGAAAACGGATCGAAAGTATTAAATCCCGATGGCACTAATGCATATGAATTGCATATACCAGACCCAGAGATACAAGAAATCTTAAATGTCACCGAGCCCTACTTTTTGGAAACGGGGTTTTTGTCTGACCACAACTGGGACGATGATGGAGATATAAACGAATTTGATGGAATTATATCTGGCCTCTCATTTACTTGCACGTCACATAAACAAGCAGGACTTTTAGAGGGGGCCGTCAAAAGTCTTCCTCATAAATATGCATTGTATGTTGGTCAACATTGGTCAAACCCTGAGTGGTATGCAGCACTTCTCTTTCACAAAGATGCCACTAAAGGTAATGGTATGGCCTATGTGCAAGATAAACTCAACATATCTGTAGAAGAAACCATTGCGGTAGGAGACGGTGCAACTGACATAGACATGTTTGCGGTTGCAGGACTCAAAATTGCCATGGAAAATGGAGAGCAATCACTCAAGGACGCTGCTGATTTTATATGTCCAACTATAAAAGATGATGGGCTGGCAACTGCCATAAAGAAGTATATTTTATCCTAGGAGCTACTTGAGCAAAATAAGCACTACATACTCACTATATAATACTATCGAATGATTCAGTGATTCATACTAAACAAGGGTGTATACTTATTTTCCACTTAGAAAAAGCATCATACTGTATATGAAAAATAATAAAGTAATCATTATCGGAGCGGGTATTGGCGGTCTAACTGCTGGTGCTCTGTTGGCCAAAATTGGTTATGAAGTAACTATTCTTGAGAAAAATAGCTCTATAGGGGGGCGCGCAATGCACTTTTTAGAAAGCGGATACACTTTTGATATGGGGTCACCCTGGTATATCATGCCCGAAGTGTACGAGCGGCTTTTTGCCCATTTTGGCAAAAAGCCGTCAGACTTCTATGAACTTACGAAACTTAAGACAAACTACCGCATGTTTTTTGGGAAAAATCAGATCATTGATATGAGTGAGGACATGAAGGAAAATTTGAAGCAATTTGAAGCTATGGAAAAAGGTTCTGCGAAACTTATCAAAGATTACTTTGCAAAAAGTAAATCTCTGTACGACTTTTCTATGAAGCATGTTGCCTATAAAAACCATAATTCCCTCTTTGATCGAGTTCGCTTTTCATGGGCTCGAGCTGTATTGACAGCCCCGATATTTGATAGCTTAGAGCAATTTGTATCACGTTATACCAAACACAAACAGTTGCAGAAAGTATTACTCTACTCATCTCTCTTTATTGGAAATTCCCCTCATCAAACTCCCGCATTATATAGCGCATTGTCCAATATTGACGCACATACGGGGGTATTTTACCCACAAGGTGGCATGCACCAAGTGGTAAAAGCACTCGAAGCCTTATGTAAGGAATATGGCGTCACCATAAAACTCAGATCACCCGTTGAGAAAATTATTACCAAAGACAACATTGCAACAAGTGTGCTTGCTCGAAATATGCGGTATAACGCGGATTTTATCATATCCAATGCCGATTATGCCCACACAGAGCTTCGACTTCTTGATGAAGAACATAGAACCTACTATGATGAACATGCATCTTACCAGTGCAACATTTCATCAGCTTTCATCATGTATTTAGGTGTGAAGGGAGGAGTGAAAAAGCTCAAACATCACACGTTTATAATCGCCAATGATTGGGATGAGCATTTTAACGACACTCTTGAAGAATCATTTTGGCCCAAAGAGCCACTTATCTATATTACTACCCCATCAAAAACCGATCCATCTGTTGCGCCAAAAGGCTGCGATGTGCTGCGTGTGTACGTTCCCATATCTGCAGGTATAAAAGATACTCCAGAGGCGCGTGCAGCTTTTAAAGAAAAAATCATACAACGCATCGAAGATATGACCGGTGAAGATATACGATCACAGCTTGTGGTTGACCGAGTATTTACCCTCAAAGATTATCAGCGACTCTATAATTCTCACCGAGGAGGCAATGGAAGGTTTACCACCAAGATGTTTAATACCGGCTTTATTCATTCAAATAATAAAAGCATGAAGGTGCAAAACCTGTTTTATGCTGGTCAAGATTCGTTGCCAGGAATTGGCATGGGACTGGCCGTTATATCTGCAGAACTTGCTACGCTGCGGGTGATTGAGGCCGATAAACAAAACTTAAAACGGTAAGTATCATCAGGATTATTCCCAAGAGTGCCGTAACACTATGTACATTCCATACATCGATTGCATATCCAATTCCATATGCGGTAAGAACATAAGGAATATTCGATAACATACTATATGTAGAAAGTGTCGTAGCTCGATACTTAGATTCAGTTGTTTCATTGATCATTACCGATGCGCTATTTCCAAATAGTTCTATCAATCCATTTCTACTCATGATGATAATTGTTCCCAGGACTATTCCCACCAAGGGGATTATGACCATGGTAAGAGCAATGATAAGAGAGATAAGTATGAATCCACCCCATCGTCCCAACCATCGGGACACAAGCGGAGTGAGTTGCCCAATAGCAGCAGATAGTAAAAACATAATGGCGATTATGACTCCTAGCTGTTGAGGACTGTACCCCTGACCGACCAATTGAGTTTCAATAAGAATTTGTCCATTTATGACGATGATTGTGGTTAATGCAATAATCATAATTGATTGAAGACGTATTTTTGAATTCTTAAAAAGCTGTTGAAACCCAGTTTTTGTTTGAAGGAGATAATTTCTCATTGAGAAAGTAACGGTATCTATTTTTGGTTCAGTAAGAAGAAAGCACACCCCAATTCCAATCACTTGGCAAAGCCCAAGCACTATAAACGGAAGTCCGGGGTATATGGTATATAAATAGCCTCCAATAATACTTACCACTCCCATGGTGGTCATCCGGACAGATGATATATTACTTAATACTTTGTCAAAAGTGGCTTCTTTTTTGATGGATTTGAGAGAATCATATACCAACGCGTGTACCGTTCCTGATTCAAAGGTATAGCCTAATGAGACAAAGAGAAGTCCAATTCCTAACAGACTAAATGAAGGGGCAAATCCCATAATCATATTCCCAAATCCCGCACATACAAATGCAAGCATCATTGTCTTTTTCTTGCCGAGCAGATCCCCTATTGCTCCCGTGGGGATCTCTCCCAATACTGCGGTAGTTATCATGATCGATTCAAGGAGTCCGATCCCTGCATAATTGGTGAATTTAAGGTAATATAGCACCCATACAGCAATCCAAAACCAACTGTAGTTAAGCGCGGTCAAAAGGTAGATGAGAGGGATATTTCGTTTGAGCTTAAAGTACATGAGGTTAGTATAAATCAACTGAAATCTATCCCGTTTCCACAAGTGCTGGGGTAAGGGGTTGTATTAATTCCGCAAAAGGAGGTGTTTGGGACCAAGTGTCAGTAGTTACAAGGTCCCTCGGTCGAAGAAGGCCATTGCGTGCAGCAAAAGGGTCTACTACCGTCTCTGCTCCACTTCCATCAATTTCATAAACAACATAATTATTTATCCCATCATGGGAATAAACTACCTCTTTAACGACGCCAATAGGATACAAACGTGCTTCGCTCATGATGATATTTTACTCCAAATCAATAAATACGCAACTATTTACGCATAATGTATTATCAACCTCGGGAGTTGACATGCTTATTACAACAGCCTATAGATGATTCATCTCCATTTATAAGTGTGCTTCAGATGTTCAAAATGTTCTTGGTAATCGGCATTTTGTAAAACGAATTTTCTATAGGAAGAAATATTATGAGAAAATAATTCCATCACCTTTTCTTTTTGAACAAGCGATGAAGGTTTATTTGAAAGATATTCTGAATATGAAGAGAAGGAATATGTTTGTAATTCATGTTTGTTGGAAATAATGCTGCTTGAAAAAGGATTCAGATGAATATATCGAGACACGTGCATGAGTTGCTCGTCACGGGTTACTGGTACTGCTTTAAATCGGGGAAGGAAAAGTGGACCAAGTCGCCGATGTACGATATTGTAATAGCGGGTAAAAGAATTTGTAAGATCCGACATAACACTCTTAATGCCGTTCTCATCAATTTGATGAAGAAGAAAGTGAAAATGTGTAGGCATTAAACAATAAGACAAGAGATGTACTTTAAAAAATTTTTTGTAAGAAAGTATTTTTCTGATAGCATTTTTTTCTGCGCTTTCCAGACGCCAAAATTTAGAGTAACTCATCTCTACTTCATTTGATCGGTAAAATGAAAAAATATCCATAAATCGTTGCGCATTATTTTGGTCAAGAAAGACCCTATTGTTATCAATTGTTTTATTGAAGACATGATAGATTCCTTGATTTTGGAATGAGATGTCTCTTCCTGGCATATATCAGTGTATAATACATTCCTCATATTTCAAGGAATATATCTATGAAGAAGGGCCAATATGCTCGATCGGACTTTCAGTACAATCTTGTCAACTCCCGAGGTTGACACTCACTATGTTATGGTATATTTGTATACTTAAATACACTCTTAATCACTCATGCCGCATTCAACTGATTTCATAACTTCTATCCCCTCACTTTTGGCATATTTTAAAACCAAAGGGATTGATCATACGAAAACACACATAACCGGGATTATGGAGCATCCCTTTCCCCTTCTCATCCCCACCTATTATGCAAATCTCATAGATTGGTATGATCCCCATGATCCCTTGCGAAAAATGGTGCTCACCGATAATTTGGAAAAGGTGGAACTTCCCCATGAACTTGATGACCCTATTGGCGATGTAGCCCACTCCCCTACTCCTGGAATTGTCCATAGGCACTCCGACCGATGTCTGCTTATGCTCACTAATGCATGTGCAGTGCATTGTCGCTTTTGTTTTCGCAAAAATATATTAGACAAAAACGCCGCAGATCTTGGTAAGGCGCTTTCTTACATAAGGTCCCACACAGAAATCTGGGAAGTCATCTTTTCAGGCGGAGATCCATTTATGCTCACCAATCATACTTTACAAAAAGTTGTTACCACACTCCGATCCATGCCCCATGTAAAAATGATTAGGTTTCATACCCGCACTCCGGCCGTAAATCCTCAACAAGTTACCCCAGATCTTCTTTCAATTCTCAAACAATCAAGCCCATGCAGTGTGGTTCTTCATGTAAATCACCCTAAAGAAGTAACAAATGAATTTATAGAATCAGTGAAAAACATGCAACAAGCCGGCGTGATGTTGTTGTCTCAAACGGTGCTTCTAAAAGGTGTTAATGATGATGCTAAAATCCTTGAAGAATTATTCAAAAAACTGGTTGAATGTGGGGTAAAACCATATTACCTTCATCATTTAGATCTTACCAAAGGCACTAATCACTTTCGCACATCAATTGCAAAAGGAAAAGAAATTATGCAGCAGCTTCGTGCCAATGTATCGGGTCTTTGTATTCCAGAATATGTTATTGATTCTCCTGAAGGTTACGGCAAGATACCGGTATTTTGGTTTAATCACACGTCAGAACATACCTATGAGGCAACGACTCTTGATGGGAAGAAGATAATAATCCAATCGAACACCTTGACGAAGTGATCGTCAACCTATATAATGCAGATATCACCATGACTGGACTAGCCTAAGGTTTAGACCGACCGCGAATGCCAGTCTTTTTTTTATGCTCCAATGACGATCTGAGTAAGTCAATTCGCAATATGAAGTTATTTCTATTAAATTTTCTTAATAGTCCAGAATAATGCTTGGTCGGAACCATCACTTTTTCCAACTTCTTTTTATAAAGTAAATACTCAATCAGACAGTGAAAGTCACCATCACCTGACACGATGATCGCTTTGTTGAAATGCTCCTTCTCGATCATAGTATGCAATACAAGTTCTGCATCAACATTTCCTTTAATCTTCTCTTTATTATTTTTGTAAATCTCTAATGTTGGTTTGAAAACCAACAAGTAGCCATATGTTTTCAATTTCTCATATAGCGCTTCATTACCTACTACATGTCCGATGAAAAGAAATGCTTTCTGGACATGATATTTATTTTTCAAATAGAGCCTAAATTTTTTAAAATCTAGTTTCCATCCCATACTTCTGACGCCAAGGTTCAAATTCTGGCTATCTATAAATGTATATATAATTGGCTGTTTCTTTTTCATCTGCACTTCGGTTAATTAATTCGTTTCCCCATCTTCCGCATGACTGCCTTTATAGTTCCGTGGATCTTGAGCTCAGTTTGCGGATAAAATGGTGGGTAATCGGGATTGGCAGCTTCTAAGTATGTTTTACCGTTTTCTTTTTTCAATATCTTCAAGGTCCATTGGTTATCTATTTCTGCTAAAACTATATCACCTACTCTCCAGTTCCCCTTCTGTTCTACAACCACCAAGTCCCCTTCAAATATCCCTGCGTTAATCATACTGTCGCCAGTCACTCGCAATAAGAAAGAATCATCTGGTTTTTCTATCAGGTACTCATCAAGAGTCAAGTAGCTTTTACTCTGCTCTGCAATGATGGGGTACCCCGCTTGAATGTTTCCGAGTAATGGGATGCCAAAGAATCGTTTGGTTGGTGCAAGTTTACCTTTTACTTTTTGTACAAACCCTTCATCCATAAGCTTTTGTACATAGTGAAATATGGTTCTTTTAGAAGCCACGCCAAAGATTTTAAGCATTTCAGAGTACGAAGGTAAACGTCTGTTTATGCGAAAATACTTCTTAAGGGGGGTTAAAATATCTGGTTCCATAGGTACAAAAAAATAATAAATAATTGGTTTGAATCATCAGTATAATAAACGATTGTTTACCAGTCAATATGACGAAGTGTATCAAAAATGAAGTTCCTCTATCTCCTCCACCTCTTTGGTTGTATCGATCCAACGGATCCAGCTGGGTTTGATTTGAAAGTATACTTGTGGCTCATCATGTTCGTACTTTCGCGCAGTAGGATGTTTGGAAAAATAGATAGGTTTCAGTTTCATAAGTTCATCTCCTGCAAGTTGTGACGCGATCCCTTCGTATTGTATGCTTATGCCTTCGTCAAATCCAATTACCACGGCAACAAAAGGGTTATTAACCAGATTTTGATATTTACGTGAGGTGTTATATGTTCCAAACATCAGAACACCATCTGAGGTGTGAGCAAATCCAACACAAGCTGCCTCTACCTTCCCTTGTTTGTCAGCTGTTGAGATGGACATGTGGACTTCGGAATCTAAAAACGCCATGATTTTCTGCTTTGTATTCATGTGATTATTATAGCATTATGTACTTCTATCAAGAAAAAGGAGCTCGCGTTTGATACAATAACAAGATTGATTATAGTCGATCTCTTATATTAGGAGCCAATACTGGAGGAGTCGCATAGTGGCCTAGTGCGTTCGCTTGGAAAGCGGATATAGCCGTAAGGTTATCGCGAGTTCGCCACCGTCATACGACGTGGCGCCCTATCGAATGATAGGGCGAATCTCGCTTCATAAATGATTACATTAAATATGTACTATGTATATTTACTAAAGCTTAGTAATGGAGATATTTATAAAGGGAGTACGATGAATATCCAAAATAGAATAAAGGAGCATGAGGTGGGTAAAGTTCGATCAACCAAACATGGACTCCCTGTCATTTTAATTGGGTATGAAGCGTATCAACTCAAAAGCGATGCTTTACGAAGAGAGAAATTTCTAAAAACAACAGAAGGATTGAGATTGTTGAGACAACAATTTAGAGATATAATAATGAAAACTGGAGGAGTCGCATAGTGGCCTAGTGCGTTCGCTTGGAAAGCGGATATAGCCGTAAGGTTATCGCGAGTTCAAATCTCGCCTCCTCCGCATTGACGGCTCTTAGCGATCCGCTCATTTAGTTAGCGGAGAGTTTAGAGATGACAATGCCCGTCCGAAGTGAGTATTTCGTTTGCGCGGACGTAGCCCACGAAACGAACACGAACGAAGGAGGGCTAGAAATGTTTTACTGATTGCTGAGGTGTGAGTTCGCCACCGTCATACGATGTGGCGCCCTATCGAATGATAGGGCAAATCTCGCCTCCTCCGCCAAGTCTAAAACCTAGCTTAGGCAAGATATGGCTTGTACCGATACCACGAAACAAACAAAAATGAATGAAGGCTAAAATGGTATAATTACCTTTTGAGATAAGCCGGGGTGGCGGAATGGCAGACGCGCAGGTTTTAGGAACCTGTGTCCGCAAGGACGTGGAGGTTCAAGTCCTCTCCTCGGCACCAAGACAATTACAAAGGGCTTTTAATATTTTTAAGCTTTGGATTTGTTACTTGTGTGTAAATTTGTGTAGTTCTGATGTTTGCATGTCCTAAAAGCGCCTGAACATAACGAACGTCTGTTCCATTTTCTATAAGATGGGTAGCAAAAGAGTGTCTGAGGGAATGGAAAGTGGCATCTTTTTTAATTCCAGAAACCCGTAAAGCATTTTCAAAAACTTTTTGTGCTGTTCTTGTGGTTAATTTTCCTCCGCGCTCGCTTCCAAAGAC
>JAQBTX010000064.1 GCA_027624795.1 bacterium
AGATTGATCTTCTTTATATTTTACTATTATTCTATCTGGCGCATATATTGGTTCATTTTTATCCCGTGGCGCAAGATTATCAAATTTCTGTGTGAAGTCAATATGTTGGGATTGGGCAGAGACAGACAAGGGAGAAATAAAGAGAAGAAATACTATAAAACAAATATATATACATCTATTCATTGTGATTATACTCTAACAAGAATCATACTAAGATTCAACATTGGCACTATATATTAAACCAACACAATGTATTATTGAGGTATGACTTTTCAGAAAAAAGTTCTGTACGCATTTTTTGTTAGTACAGCACTATTGCTCATTCATGCAGGCACGGTTTCTGCTCAAACATTGCCATCAATTGTAATTTTTGAAGAAAATTTTGAGGGTGATTTAAATAATTGGACGGTTTCAAATCCTGCAGGGTGTACAATCAGAACTAGTGCACCAAGCGAGCATGCACAATACAATACTCCAATCTCTCCATATAGCGGTAGTGACTTATTAATTTCAAGAGAATCTGGTAACTTTGAATGTTATATATCATATTTTCCAACTGAGGAGTTAAAAAAAGAGGCGTATATATCATTATATTTTTATGATAATCTTGGTGAAACAAATGACCTTAATTTCCTGTCAGTAGTTAAGAATAATAAAGGCGATGCGGTGTCTTTAGCAGTTAGAAAACAATTTTCTACAGATGAATATGTTTTAAGAATTAATACAGAAGAATACAAAACTGGAATAAAAAGGACAAAAGGTTGGCAATTTTTCGAGTTTTTGCTTGAAAATAATGAGATACATACAAGGTTAAATAACAATGATTTACTAAATTATCCATATCCAGATAAGTTCGCAGATATTATTGAAGTTAGGTTTGGTGCAGGTTGGAATACAAAACAAGCAGCAAGAATTGATGGATTAATAGTTAAAAGAAAAGATAGGTATATACCCTACTGTAATGATTTTTTATGTAATGCTTTAAACTTGCCAATAAATATACCACTTGTAGATACGATAGCGTTGTGGGAAGAAAATGGAAAGTTACGAGAGTTGATTACATCAGGTGGCAGTTATTGGTATAGGGATGATATTAATAATAATGATTGGCAAAGAGGAGTTTTATTTGAAAATGAAGTTAATAATACTGGAACAACATTTCCAAGTAGTCTTGATAGTAACGTAGTTTACTCACTTAACGGCAAGCTTACTCAGATTATAACTAAAGAGAATAAATTTTGGTATAGAGGTGATACAACTGGACCATGGACAAGTTCGGGGCAAATTCTTTCTAATGCTATTAATAATACAAATTGTGAAATACCAGCTAAATTAGATGCAAATTCAATTTACAAAAACCCAACTAATGCTAGTTTATTATCACAAGTAATGGTCTATGATAGTACATATTGGTATAGAGCTGACACAACAGGACCATGGACAGAGTGTGGGCAGTTAGTACCTGGGTTAACTGAAAAAGTAGAAGCACATACGAGATTTTTGTATCAGGGAAATCAGTATGATATAGTTTATACAGCAAATAGAGGGTGGATTATTAAAAATTTGATCTATACAAACACTTCAAATAATTCTAGCTTGTGGGGAAAGGAGGGTGAATTATGGAATCCATTAGGTCGGCTACCAGATTTTTCATATGCAGGATACCATGCAGGTGAAAAAAATATACCACTTGTTCCAGTAAAAACAAATGTTAAAGATTTTGGTGCCAAAGGTGATGGAACCACTGATGATACAAATGCTTTTAAACAAGCAATTGCAAATACAGAGAATGGTGCCGTTTTAATACCAAAAGGGAGATATAAAATAACAGACGTACTTTTTATACAAAAAAACAATATTGTTTTAAGGGGAGAAGGTTCGGGAGAAGACGGAAGTGTTTTGGTTTTTCCAGATTCCTTAACAGACATGCTTGGTGATAACCCATATTATGTATGGGGAAATGGTGGTGTAATATGGTTTGGTTATAAACAAAAAACTGGTTGGATTGATGGTGTTTTGAATAGTAAAGTATCTGAGGTTGTTGGTGAGTATAAAAGAGGTGATAAGGTGATTAGAGTTAACGATTCAAGCAAATTTAAAGTTGGTGATTATATCACCATTAAGATGGTAGAAGTTTCTGATCTATCAATGCAAACAATGCTTCACGGTGGAGAAGTAGATGATGATATAGCACATTGGCAACCATCTGATTTTGTATGGACTGTTATGATCACCGCTATTAATGGACAATCAATAACTTTAAAACAACCTCTTAGGGTAGATATTAATCAAAAATGGAAACCTATTATTTATATTCCTAATTTATACACAGAGGTTGGAATAGAGCATTTAAAAATTGAGTTTCCTGAGTTGCCAACAACAGTACATCATGAGGAAAAAGGTTACAATGCACTTGAGTTTAGAGGTATTTTGAATGGTTGGATAAATGATGTATCGGTACAAAATGCTGATAATGGGCCTGCGATAATCTTATCAAAACATATTAGTATATTAAATTTAAGACATGTCTTAAAAAACCGTACACCTAATGATTTTGGTTGGGGAAATGTTCATGGTCTTGGGTATGGGCATCATGGTATAAGTTTTTTAGTGGGTTCTTCTGATAATCTTATGTCAGGTTACAAAATAAACAGATTTCTTCATGATATTACGATGCAGGGACTAGTTAACGGTAATGTAATAAAGAATAGTTCTGGGCAAGATTTATCACTTGACCATCATGGCGATATCCCTTATGAGAATTTATTTAGTAATCTGGATATGGGGATAGGTTATAGAACATATAGTTCTACTGGTACCATTAGTGCAGGTCCACACTCAGGTGCTAGAGAAACCTTTTGGAACTTAAAATATAATGATCCAAAATTTAAGGCATATATACCTGATATTGCATCCTTGTTTCCACAATCAACTATTATTGGAGCGAATGTAACCATGAACATCCTTAATAATAATGTATTTATGGAAAAAATAGAAAATATAGAGCCAGTAGAGTTATATGATTCGCAATTTAAAGCACGGATGAAACGAGAAGGAATTCAGATATTTCAAAAAGGAGATATCAATGAAGATGGTAATATTGACGCAGTTGACTTTGGTATTTATACAATGGCGATATTTGGAAATCAAACAGAATACGATTGGCACTTAGTTGATATTTTTGAAGATGGCAGGCTCAATATCATTGATATAGTAAACATGTTATAGCACAGTTTGGGATCAATTTTTAAATGTTGTTCGCCATATGATAAAATCCAATAATGTCACCTTACCATCCTCATCAAAGTCAGCCTTTCTACACCCATTTGCCACCTGTTGATTTGTAAATTCATATCTCCAGCAAATAAAATCACCCAAAGTTATCTTACCTTCAGAATCGCAGTTGGCATTGCCTTGCGCAAAATTTGGGCAAAGACCAGCTGTCGGAGTTGGGGCTGATGTATTGGATATTGTTAGGGTCGGAGAATCTGTCGGTTGTGGAGTATTGATTGGAGGCGTCGTCGGAGTAGATGTATTTGCTGGAGTGGGATTTCCGATCAAGACAGAGATACTGGGAAGATTGGTTTGATCGAGCTTTTCTATTCCTTGAGAGTCAATGATCGATGGATAAGAAAGCCCTTTTATAAACTCCAAAGAAGTTGAAACGGGGCTGGAAGAAGTGATTGTAAAGGATGCAATCATGGAGTTATTTTGAAGAATGATCGGCTCATTTTGTTTATTTGCCGCTATGAGCTGAACTTCATAGTAGTCACCTTTGTCAACTACTTCGGAGTTTTTGAAAGTAAAAGGCGCATGAAAAATAGTTGGCAAATTCACAATGAATGGTTTGGGGATTTTTATTCCAACAGCATAAGCCACAATTGACTCTGTGTGTATGGGGTTGTCTATTGTCGTACGAAGATCGATTGTAATTGGCTGATTGATTTCTGCGGATGTAGTATCGGCTGTCAGTGATATTTTTATTTTTTCAGATGCGTCGGCTGCTTTTGTATTTGTTGTTTGGCGTTTAGTGAGAATAGTGTTACTTATGGGGATAATCAGAAGAAGTGCAAGAAGAAGAATCAAGAGAAATAGTTTGTAACGTGATATTTTTTTCATAATATTGCAAATAATCTTATTGTAATTATAGTATAGTACAATTTGTAATCTATTAAGTAGATGGGTGTTTAACTATGTTTACATTTAAAATTACATCAATATATAAAAAATCAGCTCGTGTTGGCACGCTCACCAC
>JAQBTX010000065.1 GCA_027624795.1 bacterium
ATGATTTTATAAATGTAACATTTTTCGTCTCAACATGCCGCCATATTACGGGGACTTCTTTAATAGAATACTTTAAAATATGTCCAAGGTATAGGAACTCCAAATCAAACCCTGCAGATACCGAAGATCCAGAGGTCTCTTCTCGATCCTTAAATACCTGCAAATTACTTATTATATTTTGTGCTTTTATTGTTTTAAACAATTTAAAACCACATTGAGTATCATATACACCTCTGAGCCCAATAATGTAATGGCGGATAAATATCATTCCAAGGGCCATAATTTTACGAGTAAGCGGAGCTCCTTTTCTGTCTCCACTTCTTGATCCAATAACAATATCATATCCACGAGTGGCTTCAATTATTAGTTTTTCTGACTCTTCAATAGGGGTAGCAAGATCAATATCCGAAAACATCGTGTAGTCGCCTTTAGCCTCCTGGATCCCTTTAATGACTGCGAACGCCTTTCCTAAATGTTTGTTTTTCACCAAGCGAAATTTCTTAAACATCGACAAGTATTTATCTTCAACAATACCTATCGATTCATCAGTGGAACCATCATCTACAATAATTACTTCTAAAAACCGTTTATCATTTTTGGTAAAATTTCCGATCATGTCGAGTACTCCCTTTTGGATATTTACTTCTTCGTTGTAGCAGGGAATGATAAGTGATATCTTCATTTAGTCATTATAACGAATCAGGAGTATTATGTTCGAGTTTATATATCTGGATGTTTTCTATTTCCCACTTATCAACTATATGTGCGGGGCCAAACATAGAAATATTCCACGATGGTGAATCAGTGACTTCACAGGGCTCTTCAGAACATAGTACAAACAACTGATCAGTAATTTCAAGCTTAGTTCTATCGGCTGGACCCATATTGCCTATCTCCAAGAAGTAAATATACATATCTTCTCCCATATCTACCGGCCAAGTAGCTATATTGTATGGTTTATCTCCAATATGCTTTTTGAGTTCCATGGCGACGGTTTTAGCATGAGAAATCTGATGATTGGGTGTTTGAACAAAGAAATGATAACGTGGAATATTGAACCATAAAAACAATATTGCCATGAAGGCCAAGCCCACATATCGGACTACAGCCTGCTTTTGCATGGTAATTACATAGGCAATTATGATAAATAAACTAATATAAATCTGACCATAATAATGAGCAAATCGAGGATTGCCCAGATATGCGAATCCAACCATATAGGTGAGTACGCTCAAAACATGAAGAAGGATAAATTGAGATTTGAAACGGTAAGCGTACCATAGGACGATAATTAATAAAATTCCTACTACTCCAACTACAATCGAGGGGTTTGCCACTATTTGTAATCCATGATTTGCAAGTCCAATAATGGTATCGGTAAGGCGAGCAATATAAGGTTGTCCTGAAGAGAGTCCACCATCAGTAATGAGTTTGCTTAATTGTTTTGCATTAATAAAATTATGGCGGATATCAAAGAGTATGAGCGGGCTTATACATAGTAAGAATCCACCAAGAGCAGGGACCAGTCCAACAAGTTGTTTCAATTTATTTTTTGAGCCATATAAATCAAGCAAATACATGAGAAGGATGGGAACTCCAAGAAACACTGCCAGATAGTGGAGTTGAATGGCAAGTCCAAAAACTGATCCAAACATAAGGCTAGAAATCAGGTTTTTTTCTTTAAGCCACTTAGAGAAAAAATAAAGTGTGAAAAATCCAAAGTAGGGGAGAAGATTAGGGTTCCACGAGAATCTGGCAAATGATATAAGCGTTACAGAAAAGGTCATCAAGAAAAGAGTGGTTAGAGCCATTATTATCCCGTGATCTTTTCTTATTACATAATATACCAATGCCATTCCTACAATAGAGTAGAACAACGACGCGTAAGAGAGACCAACAGGATTAAACATAAAAAGAGGCAGGAACGGGGCAATGAGATAATAATAAAACGGGCCTAAATATACTTGACCTACTGAACTTGGTGCACCTATGGCAGGCCAATGTTGAAACGTGGCAATGTTCTTTACTATTATGGCATCTCGTCCTTGATCGCTTAAATAGGTGGTGAATCCTTCAAATTCATAGGTCCTGAGAAATATCCCTATAATCATAAGAATAAGAACAATAGTTAGTGGGATATAGTTACGAATATTCATGGGTGGTACAATGATACTATGAAATCAACTTTACGAGATGTAGTTATTATTATAGCAGTTGTTCTCCTATCAACTGTAATGCTCTACATGCCCTTTGCAACGAATACGCTTGAGTACTTAGGGTATGATCATAAAGGGGGAATGAATACCATAATTCAAAACTATGATGGACTGTATTATGTTGTTCCCGCAATGAGTGGGTATAATCCAAAAGCAATAGAGGCGATACGACTTGAGTTTGTCCTACCACTTGAATATTATGCAGCTCATTTTCCCTTGTATCCGCTCTTTATCGCATTTGGTGCACTGCTATTGAATCCTGGCCATTCAATGCTTGCAGTAACAATATTTTTTTCTGCAGCACTTGGTGTTGCTTTTTACTTCTTCCTTCGCAGACTGCAAGTTACTGAGCACCCATTAGCTCTAAGTCTTGTGTTTTTATTTCTTCCTCGTTTTTTCATCATACGATCTGTAGGAGCACCTGAATCATTATTTTTACTTGCTATTGTAAGCTCTATTTACTTTTTTGAAAAAAAACACTACTTGTATGCCGGTTTACTCGGGGCAGCAGCAGCAATGACAAAATCTCCCGGAATATTACTCTTTGTCGCATATGGCTTGGTATTTGCAGAACAACTCATATCGGGCAACTCATTTAAATGGAAATGGGTATGGATCACCCTTATTCCTGTTGGGCTCTTAAGTGTGTTTACGTTGTATTTTATCCAGTACAATGACTTTTTTGCCTATTTCCATACAGGTGGAGTAGTGCCGATGCCCTACCCTTTTGCTGCTTTTAATCACACTGCACGATGGGTAGATACGGTGTGGCTTGAAGACATCGTATTATATTTCTTTATCTATCTCTATGCGGTTGTTAAGCTTGCTTCTTCGAAATACAGAAGTATATTTTACTTCTCTGCAATCTTTTTTGTTTCAGCAATATTTGTACAACACAGAGATGTGTCTCGCTATTTATTGCCCATCTGGCCATTTGCTGCGGTAGTATATGAAAAATTCCTTACATCGAAACCATTTCGCATCGTATTGATTTTTCTTCTTCCTGCAATCTTTTTATACGCAATTAATTTTCTCCAACAAAATGTCATCCCCGTAGCTGATTGGCGACCCTTTATTTAATGTTAAAATAAGTGTATGAAATTAATAATGAAATCTACCGTATATTTAGTGGGCTTTCTCAAAAAACGGTGGTACCTGGTGCTATTACTGCTTATTATTTTAGGAGGAATATATTATTGGCAATATCGAATAAAGGACAAAGAAGTAATTGAATCATTTACACTAAATCGGGGACCACTCATTGAGACGCTCTCTTTAGCCGGCTCAATACAAGCCGAAGAACAAGTACAACTCCATTTTCAAACCGGCGGCAGGCTTTCTTGGGTAGGAGTAAAAGAAGGAGACATAGTAGAGAAGTATGATGGGATTGCATCGCTTGATGTACGCCAACTTCAAAAAACTCTTCAACAATATCTCAATACCTATTCCAAAGAACGGAGAGATTTTGAACAAACTACCGATGATAATGATGAGCTAGCAATTGCATTGTCGGAAACAATTCGCCATAGAGCAAAGCGCGTATTAGAAAATTCACAATTTGATTTAGATAATTCAGTACTTGATGTAGAGCTGCAATCCATAGCAAAAGAATATTCGTTTCTTTCTACTCCTATTAAGGGAATTGTCACCAGGATTGATACTTCACAGGCAGGGATGAATGTACTTGCAACAAATATATTTGAAATTACCAATCCCGATTCACTCTATATGGCTATTTCTGCAGATCAAACTGAGGTGGTAGATCTTGTAAAAGGTCAAAAGGGAGTTATTGTATTTGATGCTTATCCAGATGAGGAAGTATCGGGCATTATTGCATCCATTGGTTTTACCCCAGTATCTGGTGAAAGTGGCACTGTATATGAAGTAAAAATGATGTTTACCCCAAATTCATCATTTCAATATAGAGTTGGTATGACCGGAGATGTAGAATTTGTTCTTTCGCAATTACCCAATGTAATTTCAATTCCAGATC